>JAUUYW010000031.1 GCA_030590265.1 Candidatus Krumholzibacteriia bacterium | reverse complement strand
GCGGGAGCAGTTGGGAGAGCCTGGTGATCGGGTTTGGCCTGATCCACGACACCTGATTTTGCGGAAGTGGATTCTTTATTCAGGTCATCCATGGGGATAACATTGGTTTTGCCCGTCAAAGGTTGATGAGGCAAACTGCTGTTCACTTTTTCAGGTGCAGCAACTTGGGGCATCTTGACGGGTTGCAAATCTGGTGTTTTTCCCGTTTCTACTCCCAGGGTCTCCGGTTTTGGAATTTGAGTTTCTCCCAACACAATGGTTTCTGTGGGTTTCCCTTCAACAGTGGCCGCAGAAGGTGCATTACCAGCTGTGGAAACTGTTGTTTTTCCATCTTGTGCGGTCACCTTGGCAGCTGGTGTTTCTTGTTTCTGCCCAACACTGACGGTTGGGGTTGAAGACATTTGAGACTGCTGGAACTTTAAAAGTTTAGGTCCAGTAAGAGGATCGGGCAGAGTTTCGTTTGAATTTCCAGGAGTCGCTATGCCGAGCAAAGAAGGTTTGTCCTGCAGGGCCGTTCCCATGGCCATATTGTGGCTGGGAAAAGTGGGTGAGGAAATATTTGAAGCAACTTTGGTGTCCTTGGTGTCTTTGATGTCCTTGTGGGAAATCATTTCTTTGCTGTTATCAACCTGATTTTTATTCGGTCCTGTTTTTTCCGGCTGCCTTGTTTCCTGCAGAATTGATGGAAAAGAAACGGGAGAAGTTTCCGGCTCATCAGCCGTTCGGCTTTTGCTTTCAGCTGGACGATCATGGTTCCGTGCGGGCGTTGCTGCATAAGGAAGTTGTGACATCAAATCCATCAATTTGTTCCTCCCCTAAGGCTCATTCGAGTGCTGACCTGGGCTGCCAAACCTGCATCCATCTTGGACAGGATTTTCGCGGCCTGGCGTTCTTTCATGCGGCTCATGATGTCCAGAATGATTTCCAGATCGAGGGATTGCATGATGGGAGCGGCCTGGGCGGGTTTCATGGCTTCGTACATCTTTGCCAGTTTGGTAGCCGACCGTTCCCGCTCTTCAATGTATTCCTGTTGACGTGATTCCAGTTTCTTAACCACAAGCATCAATTGTTCGCGGCTCAGATTCAGAACCTGTTCCTGCACGGCAACTGATTGCCCAAGGGCCAGCAATTCTTCTTTTTCCTGCTGGATGCGGTCCCGTTCCATGGCCATATCGCGAAATACTCTTTCGGCAGCCTCGTAATCTTCAGGTCCCATGTTGGGCTGACCGGCATTCATGGACGCCTGGTTCAACTGGCTGCTCATGACCACCACCCCGCCAAAAATCAGGACGAAAGTGATCACTGAAATAATTATTACGCTTTTCATGAAATTCTCCTCAAGCTGGCTCTATGCCTGCCGATGCCTACAATGGGTCAGCCGATCCTTCGCAACCCTGATGCCAAACCGGAAAGTTTATCCACCACTCCGCCTGCCACCTTAACTTGTGTAAAGACAGTGACATCCAGAGGCCGGTCAATATCTTTCCCCTGGTCAGTTATCAGCCATTCAGGAAGTTCTTTCCTAACTTGTGGAAACCTTTTCCCTTTGGCTGCGGTCGGCCCGAATTTGTCCGATCTCGTCAAGTTCCTTGTTTTCCAATTTGCCTTGTTCTTCAAACCACATGGTTTTTTGTTTTTCTCGAAGCCGTTCCAATACTTCCAGATCTTGCCAGGCGCTGGTGAGAAATCCACGTTGTCGAGACAATTCTGCCCGTGCTGTGGCCAGATCAATTTCCAATTCCTTCAAAGTGTCTTCCAGGAAAGCCAACCATTGCCCGCGGGCGATCAAGGTTTCAACATTCATGGTGGAGTGCATTTCTTGACTATTGGTTTGGAGAACCTTGTGGATATCTTCACCCATTCCCTGCACTTTTTCCTGGATGCCGACAACAGTGCGGTTGGCCTGGGCCACATCACGGGTGTGCTTTTCAACCACTCGCTTGCGATATTGGAGAACTTTTTCCAAACGGAATTCAAATGGCATGGTCAAGCCACCCCAGTCAGCTCACGAAGTTTGACCAGAGTCGAATTGATTTCAGTATTTTCATTGATGCCCTGAATCAGGTATTGGCGGACTTCGTTTTCTTTGGCCAAAGCTTCGTCCAGCAGAGGGTCAGCACCCGCAACATAGGCGCCGATGTTGACCAGATCCCGGTTGTCTTCGAGTTTCTTCATCCAACGCATGAGCTTGGCTCCGGCCTGGATATCCTCATCTGATACGATGTCATTGCGCAAACGGCTGACACTTCCCAAAACATCCACGGCAGGGTAATGGTGCTGTCGGGCCAGGTCGCGACTCAGCATGATGTGGCCATCCAGGATGGAGCGCATGGAATCGCCCACCGGGTCCTGGATGTCGTCCCCTTCTATAAGCACCGTGAAAAAGGCGGTCATGGCGTTGATTTCGGAACTGCCGGCGCGTTCGCAAAGTTTGGGCAGGGCGGCAAAAACCGAAGGCGGATAACCTTTGGTGGTTGGTGGTTCCCCCGCAGCCAGACCAATTTCACGCAAGGCCATGGCGTAGCGAGTGGCTGAATCCATCATGAAAAGAACTTCGTTGTCGCTGTCGCGGAAAGATTCGGCGATGGACATGGCTGTTTCAGCACCTTTGGCCCTCATGACCGCGCTCTCATCCGAAGTCACAACAACAACGACACTGCGAGCCAAACCTTCGGGGCCCAGATCCCGTTCAATGAATTCCCTGACTTCGCGACCACGTTCACCGATGAGGGCCAAAACGTTGATGTCAACTGTGGCCTGTCGGGCCAGCATTCCCATCAGCACGGATTTACCCACACCACTGCCGGAAAATATTCCCAGACGCTGGCCTCGGGCCGTGGTGATCATGCTGTCAATGGAACGGATTCCGGTGGACATGATTTCAGTGTTGCGTTTCCGGGACAAAGCCGAAGGCGGACGCCCATTGAGTTTGGCCTGGGGAAGTTTGTTCAGCGGAGGCCCGCCATCAAGGGGGCGACCGAGGCCGTCAATAACTCGGCCCAGCAATTCTTTGCCTGTGGGAACGGTTAGGGCCTTGGCCACAAGAGTGGCCTTGCATCCTGGGGAAACCCCAACCGAATCCTGGTAGGGCATCACCATGAGAGTATTGTCTTTGAACCCCACCACTTCTGTTAAAATGGGCTCTTCGTTGCGCCCAATTTCAATGCGGCAGAGAGAGCCAATGGGGCCGGCGAGGCCTTCCACTTCGATAATCATGCCAACCAGTCGGGTAACCTGCCCAATGGCTCGCACGGGATCCGCACCCTGGATTTTGGCTTGGAGATCAGTCCAGGCTGGGTTCATCAGGGGAAACCCCTTTCCCGGTCAGATCCGGTTGATCGCCAGTGGCGATCATTTCTTCCACCACTTCATTCAAATATTCCAATTGGCCCTTCAGGGTGGCGTCCCATTCCATTTTCTCGGTTCGGACCAGGCAACCACCGGGATCGACCCTGCGGTCGGCAACAACCTGATTGATGCCAAGGCGCTCCAGCAGCTGGGGCTGGTTATCCAACAGCTCAACCTGTTCGGGGTTCACGTTGACGATGATGGATTTGCTGCTATCAACTTTGAACAAGGTGGTTTCGAGAGCTTTGATTAAAATATCCGGATCAGCTTCAACCCGGGAACGCACTATTTTCTCCGCCAACTGAAGAGCCAGCCGGGCTGACATATCAGCAACTTCTTTCATGTGGGTGGCCATGGCCTGTTGCAGGTTTTGCGAAAAAGACTCCATGGTGTCCAGAAAATTTTTCTGAGCCTGATCGAAGTCGGAGGCCAATTGCGCGCGCAGTTCAGTTTCCCTTTTGGTGAAATCCCTGCTGATATCCTGTTCAACAAGCTCGAAAACCTGAGCCCGTTCATCCGGGGTCAGGTGATTCATGATGGCCTGGGGACCGGAAAATCCGGATTCACTCATGAAGAGACGTTTTTTGGTGGCCTGTCCATCTTCAACATCCTGAGGATTGCTCTGAAGGGCTTGTTCCGATTCAAAACCCAGGTCATCTCCATGAACAACCGCCGCCGGAGTGGATGCTTCAGTGGAAAAGGCATCAGGTAACCATTTCTGCATCCTTGCCGCCCTTTCCGATGGTGATGGTTCCCGCTTCTTCAAGGCTGCGGATCACTTCCACCACCCGTTGTTGGGCCTCTTCCACTTCGGACAATTTGACGGGGCCCATGTAATCCATGTCTTCGGCAATGCCTTCGGCTGCGCGTTTTGACATGTTCCCGAAAATCTTGGCGGTGATTTCGTCGGTGGAACCTTTCAGGGCCATGGTCAATTCCTTGCCATCGATTTCCTTGAGGACTTCCTGAATGTTGCTGTCGTTCATCATCACGATGTCTTCAAATACAAACATCAAGTTGTTCACATCGTTGGCAACCTCGTCATCGATTTCCCGCATTTCATCCAGGATTTCCTGCCAGGTTTCCCTTTCAATTTCGTTAAGAACCTGGGCAACCTGCTTTTTGCCACCGTATTGCACATCCTTGGCTTGCACTTCGGATTGAAGCTGACGAGCCAAAACTTCCTCAACGGCGCGCAATGTTTCCTGATTGGGAGACTCCAATACGGCCATACGATGGGCCACATTGCCCTGCATTTCAGGGGGTAACATCTCGAGAATGGGACCACTGTAACGGGGATCCATATGCGCCATGACCACGGCGATGGTTTGAGGATGTTCGTTTTTGATGTAGTTGGCAATGGTCACAGGATCTACCGACTTCAAATGCTCAAAACTTTTGATCTCATTGAAAGCAGTTGCTCTTTCCAGCAAGGAGTCAGCCATGCGGGTGCCAAAACCGGCTTCCAGGATTTGTTTGGCGGTTTCTTTGCCACCAAAAGCCAACCCGGATATCTGACTGCTAATATCAATAAATTCTTTGAGGACAATGCGTCTCTCCCCATACGTAACATGGCCGATGGAAGAGATGGAGGATGTCAGTGTTTCCACCATTTGATCCGGCAATTTTGACATGACCTTACCGGCGTTCTCAGACCCGAGAGCCATGAGGAAAACCGCAGCTTTGCGAAGGGATTTATCAGACAAAACTATTCTCCCGCTTTGGCCTTGATGGCCGGTCCAAGGTCAATGTCATTGATCCAGGATTGGATGACTTCGGCCACCCTTTCCGGGTTTTCCGAAGCGTAGTCCTGGATGTCATCCATGATTTGGTCATCGATTTCAGGAATACCATCGAATGACTCCTGTTCTTCGGACGTTCCATCAAAATCCCCGCTCGAGCGGCTTCCAGCTGGCTGCATTGCTGTGGCAAGAACAGAACCAAGGTTCTTTTTAAGAGCCATTGCCAAAATGCCAAACAAAAGGATCAGCACCAGTTTGCCCCCGTACTGGGTGCCGATACCGATCCAGTCAGGCGCCAGGCCGGAGCCCCCGTATTGATCACTTTGTTGGAATTGGAAGTTTACAAATTCGATTTGATCCCCACGGATGGTGTTCAAACCAACGGCCGCCGAAACGATTCGCCTCAGTTGCCCAATTTCGTTTTCGCTCAAAGGAGTATAGACTTGTTCGCTACCGTCTTCGTTAAGCTCATAATGGCCATCAACCATGACTGAAACCACAAGGTTGGTGACGCCGCCGGTTTCGCTGACGATGTGCTCCACCGTGCGGTTGATTTCGTAATTGGTAAGGCTGTTTTCATTGGTGCCTCCGGTTGCCGGCTCATTGGACTCGGTGCGTTCTTCGCTGCGCACTACCGTATTGGCAGGATCAAAAATTTCCCGTTCACTTTCGATCTTTTCAAAATTGAGTGTGGCATTGACTTCGATCACGGATTTCCCCTGACCCAACACCCGGTCCAGCATTCCCGAAGCCTTGGTGGCCAAGTGTCGCTCAACCTCTTTGCGCAAGGCGAGTTGGGTTTCGGAACGGCCGATATCATCATCCTGGGTGGCGGAAGACAATTCCATTCCACTGGTATCGTGGATGCGCACATTGTTGGGATCCAGGTTTTCCACACTGGCTGATACCAGGCTTTGAATCCCGGCCACTTGCCGGTCATCAAGACGAACCCCACGACCAACTTTCAAGGTCACACTGGCTGTTGCACCGGAGGCACCCTTGTTGAAAATTGAAGGTTTGGGCATCACCAAATGAACCCTGGCTGATTGAATACCATCCAATGCTTCAATGGTTCTGGTCAATTCGCCTTCAGTGGCCCGCTTGAACTGCACGTTCTGCAGAAACTCAGTGAGTCCGTATTGTTTGCCATCAAAAATATCAAAGCCCACGGTGCTGTTGGTGATAACACCTTTGTGTTGCAATTCCACACGCAGACGAAGAGTTTCATTTTCCGGAACCAGGATGGTGGAGCCACCGTTGGTCAATTCGGTTTCAATGTTTTGTTTGGTCAATTCATCCAGCGTGGCAGCCGCATCTTCGGGGGTCAAATTGGTGAACAGAACCCCCATCTCCTCTTTCTGCAACCAAAGGGAAAATACAGCCATGCTGATGATGCTGGCGGTGGCCACGGCACCGAGCATGACTTTTTGGTTGAATGACAGAGAACCAAGGCGTTCTTTCGCGTTGTCGATAAAATGTTTGAGTCCGTCCACGCTGTTACCTCAAATCCTTTCCTGGTAAAATTAGACCTGCATTCGCATGATTTCCTGATAGCCTTCCAACAGCTTATTCCTGACTTCCAATAGCAACTCAAAGGCCAACTGGGCTTCTTTGGCAGCGATCATCACATCATGCACCTCAGAAACTTCCCCACTGACCATACCTTCGACCATTTGGTCTCTTCCCGCCTGAAGGTTGTCCACCTCTTTAATGGCGTTTTGAAGCTGATTAGCGAAGCTTTGGTCTGGTTTTCCGGTTGCCGGCCCAACGCCATAAGCAGCTTGAGGGCTGATGGATCCCAGTGATTTGAGGCTACCGATACTCATGATTGATCCGCTTCCGGCCTAAAGGCCTGTCAAATTTTCAAAGCCTGGTTGAACATTTCCTTGGCGGTCTGGACAGCGCTGATGTTGGCTTCGTAGGCCCGACTGGCGCTGATCATGTCCACCATTTCGCTGATGGGATTGACGTTTGGTAAAAGAACATACCCATCAGTATCCGCATCCGGATGCCCAGGATCGTGAACCACCCGGAAATCGGAGGCATCTTCGGCCAAGCCAACATCACTGGAGATGCCGCCTTGGCTCTCTCCTTCAATCCTGGCCCGCAAACCGGACAAATGGCTATTATGGGTAGTTGACAAACCACGCCCACCACCGGCCGTGGACATCTTCAGTCGATGCTGGCCCACTTTCTCGCCCAGAACCTGTTCAAAAATGGCGCGTTGCCGACGATATGGTGTGCCATCAGCGGTGCGGGTGGTTTCGGAATTGGCCAGGTTGCGGGCCACCACGTCCATTTTTGTCCGTTGTCCACGCAACCCCGAGGCGCTGGTTTTGATGGCTCCAAATAATCCGCTGCTCATGACTCTGCTCCTTTATCTGATCACCTGGTCCTGTTACCGGACCTGACCTTTGATGGCTCCGCGCAGGGTGTTGTACCGCATACTCAACAACCTGGTAGCCAGCCGATAACTCAGATCGGTGGTGGCCAACTCTGTCATCTCTTCATCGATATCCACATTGTTGATCCCGTTGTCGTAATAGGAATCAGTTTCAACCAGTTCCGACTCGGCCGAAGCGATGTCCCTGCGGCCGAGACTGAGGTGCCCCTCTTGTGTTCGTTGGCCTTGGAGACGATGCCCGGCGCCGTTGAGCATTTCTTCAAATTTTACTTCCTGAGCACGGTAACCACTCGTTTGAACATTGCTGATGTTCTTGGCTGTTACCTGGTGCCTGTTGGCGTAAACCTGCACGGCCTTTTTCAGGGTGTTCAGGTGACTGTTGTCGAGAAGTCCAGTTTTGATCATGATCCTATCCCGGGATTTCGACGCCTTGGTCCGTGTAGATGTTCAATTTGTTGCGCAAAGTGCGAACGCTGATGCCCAATTCCTGGGCCGCAATGGTGCGATTTCCTCTGGTGCTGCTGAGTTTGCGCAGGATCAGTTCGCGCTCCATGTCACGCAAGGTCATGTCCGAGTCGAAACTGGCCACTTCCTTGGTTATTTCCATTTCCTCGGAGAGCCCAAAAATTTCCTCTTTGAGTTCATCCCCAGGGCTGAGAATAACGGCTCGCTCGATGACGTTTTGCAATTGGCGCACATTTCCGGGCCAATCCATGGCCACCAGACCGCGCAAAGTCTGCTCGTTGATTTTCATCAGAGGTTTGCTGTTCTCGGCACAGAAAACCTGGCAGAAATGGTTCGCCAACAGTGGAATATCGTCTTTCCGCTTGCGCAGCGGCACCACCAGGATGGGAATAACATTGAGGCGGAAGTACAAGTCTTCACGGAAGTTGCGCGCCTTGACTTCTTCCTTGAGATTGCGATTGGTGGTGGCAATGATGCGAACATCGGATTTGGTGGCATATTTGGCACCCAGACGCATGAATTCTTTTTCCTGCAGAACCCTTAAAAGCTTGGCCTGCATGACAAAAGGCATCTCACTGATTTCGTCCAGCAAGAGGGTACCTCCATCGGCCAGTTCAAATTTCCCTTTGGTCGTGGTCAGTGCGCCGGTGAAGGCACCCCTTTCATAACCAAAAAGTTCTGATTCCAGGAGAGTTTCAGGAATGGCTGCGCAGTTGAGGCGGATAAATGGTCCGTCGCAGCGCGAACCGCTGTAATGAATGGCCTGAGCCACCACTTCCTTGCCGGTACCACTTTCACCTTGCAGCAAAACCGTGCCCCGGCTGTCGGCTACCATGGCGATGGTTTCGCGCAGGCTATCAATGTGGTGATTGTTGCCCAACAAGCCGTGGTTCTGCTTGTTGATGCTGATATTGCGGCGCAAGCTGCGGTTTTCCTTGAGCAACTTTTCATGCTCCAGGCATTTTTTCAGCACATGGTTGAGTTGATCGAGGCCGAATGGTTTGGTCAGGTAGTCGGTTGCTCCATGCCTTGTCGCCTCCACCGCACCTTCGATGGTGCCAAAAGCAGTCATCATGATCACCACGGGCGAATAATCCAATTCCTTTTGGATGTTGGCCAGGAGCTCCAGGCCGCCACCGCCAGGCATTTGCACATCCGACAAAACCAAATCGATTTTTTCTCTTTTGAGAATTTCCAGGCCTCGGACGCCATTGCTAGCCACATGAACCTGAAAGCGCGATGCCAGGGATGATTCCAGGAAGTCTCGCATGCTGTGTTCATCGTCGACAATCAGGATGTTCCGCTTGGTGGTCATTGTTTGCCTTTCTTCCGTGTCAGACAATTTCAGGATTCCAGTTGAGGGCCTCCGCCACTTCCATGGTGACGGTGGTGCCCAGTCCGGACCGGCCGGTCAATGACCAGGCCAATCCATGCATATCGAGAATGGTTTCCACCCTGGTCAGGCCCACACCGTGGTGCCCGTCGCGAGTGGTGACAAAAGGGTCGGTGGCTAACTTCAGCAGTTCGGGAGACATGCCCGGACCGTTGTCCGTAATGCACAAAACCACGCGCCCGGTGATGCCGATCTGACCTTTGATTTGAATATCCACGTCCTGTTTTGCTTCATGGCTGTTCTTAAGGATTTCCTTCAATACAAGGGCCAGATCTGCTTCTGGTAAAAGCAGTTGGCCTTCTGGTGTTGGGGAGATTCTTATGGTCATGTTTGGGTTTATCGCAGCCAGCTCATTTTTAACCCTCTGCAGCACTCCTGGCAGGTCGCATCCGGATCGGAATGGTTGGCAAACTCTGGCCATGTCACCCACAGATCGGAAAATTTCTTCCATTCGATCAATTTCACAAAGGATTTTGCCTGCCCATTTGCCAGCCAGAGATCCGGCCATTTCACGTTCTGCAATGAGGGCGGCATAACCTCTTATTCCGCACAGGCTGTTGCTCGTTTTGTGCAAATAACCCCGCAGAAGTTTCCTGGTGGCAGCATTCTCCTGAGACTGGATACGATGCTGCGTCCCCTGTATTCTTTTCATCCGTGTGGCGGTCATTGTTGGGCCTTCATTTGCTGTATAAACTCCAGATCATTTTTTTCTTCGCAGAGCAAAATATCTTCGATAAGGGTGCTGACTTTGACCAGTGTCTGGTTCAGGCTGGCCTGATTAAAAGCTGACCAATGTCGTTTCCCCTGTTCCCACTCTATCTTGGCTGAGCGTTCCGTTAGCTCCAGCCTTTTGATGATTTCCAGGCAGACGTTTTTCTTTTGCAAAAGCTGGCGGATTTCCGAAAGGTTGCTTCGGTTGTGCACCAAATTCCCCTGTTGCCGAGACAACTCCAGCACTTGCCCATAAATCTGCCGCTGCTCTTCATACAGACCGTGCAGGCGACGGAAGAGGTCCTGTTCCTTTTGACTGGAATCAGGGATTGTAAAAAGAGCCTGCGCCATATGGTTCACCTTCTGATTTGATGCGTTCGATTTCGTTTGCCACTTTAGTCATCTCACAGGCATGATCCTGCCATGAGCCAAGTCGTTTAGCCTCGCAAACCCTTTTAAAACCTTCACTGGCACGCAAGTAGCGTCCACCCAGAAAATCCAGGTTGGCCACCTGATAACGACCCCAGGTGGATAGTCTCGGTGCCCGTGAATTGGCCAAAACCTCATACAGGCTGCGTGATGAAACCTGATCTCCGTCTAAAAACAAGAAGTCGGGGATGGCGAATAGAACCCAGGAACGTTGGTTTTCCGTGAGATCACGGCTGAGTCCGCCACTGTTGATGAGGATTTTCAAGTGTTTCAGTGATCCGGTCGTGTCTTTTCGCCAAGCCAAAGCGTAAGCCACCCAATAGCGCAACCTGTCGGGTAGGTTGGTATCGTCTGATTGGATTTTTTGGAGGACAAGATCCAGGGTTTCTGAGTCTTGTTGAATAAGCAACCACCGCAAGGCCAATATAAATTCGGCCTCATGCCCGGTGATGACACTGGATCCGATGGAGTTGGTAATGCCAGTGAGCATGTCCAGGGAATCACGGTTGGCCGCTGCCGCAGCCAATCTTTCCCTGCAAATCTCGCGAAAGAAGTTTTTATCTGTGTCCAGTGCAGCTGCTTTTTCGAACCAAACCGTTGCGCTGTCATATTCACTCAGATTGACATAGTTTCGGGCGTTGGCCAGAGCCACCAGTGCCGATTGGGTGCGGTTTTCCCCTCGCAACAGCCATTCTCTTTCCAACTCATTGATGGCTTTGCTGATGGCCAAATGACGATAGGGTCGACTTTCATCGCCTTTCCAGCCGGGAATATCAAAAGGATACAGGAGGTTGCCTTCATCCAACCCGGTTTTATCCCGGTTTTCCATGACAACTTCCAAGCTGTGCATCCATTGGAGATATCCGTCACTTTCCTGGTTGCTCAATCCTGAGGCTTGGGCCCCCGGGAAACTACACACCAGGCAGATCCATACCATGAAAGCAACTGCCAATATTTGGTTGAAATTGAAATTCTTGTGGGTCATGTCCCTTTTTTCCCCTATGCGGAAGAAGACAGCGTTTTTTCAGTTAACCGCAAAAGGCGTTCCTGCAGGGCACTCAATTTGCCGGAGAAGGAAATTTATTCCCAGCCCCTTGCAGAGACTCAGAAAATTCCTTTAGTGGCTTGAAAATATTGGGGTTACAGCGTCATGCAAATAGAAGGAGACCCCATTTGGGGAAAAATAGACCAACGAAACTAAATTGTGCCCGATTCTAAAAGAGGTAAGTTTTTCGCGGTCCTGACCATTTTGTTGTCACCAGTAAAAACGGGGAGGAAAAAATGACCGGAACTCCCCAGTGGGAATTCCGGTCGTTATTTTCAGGATTGCAGTTTCAATCAAGCTTCGCCGGAATCGGCCATCAGTTCCCCTTCATCCTGAATCTTTTGATCGTAAATCCGGAGTTTTTCCCTTAAAGTTTGCCGACTGATTCCTAAAATCCTGGCAGCCTTGCTTTTGTTGTTGTCGGTCATTTCCAGGGTGTAGAGGATTTGCAAACGTTCAACTTCAGCCAAAGGCATAAGGCCTGTGGCCTGGCCCAGAGCTTGATGTTGAGAGGTATGGCGGGGATTGTGGCCAGCCAGGATATGAGTGGGGAAATGTTCTGGCAGCAATTGCTGGGGCTCCTCAAGAATCATGATGCGTTTGAGCACATTTCGCAATTCCCGCACATTTCCCGGCCACGGGTATTTTTGCAGCATTTCCAGCAATTTCGCATCCACCGGACCAGTGTCCAGATGCATTTCTTCATTGAATCCGCGCAGGAAATAATTGATCAGGATTTCCATGTCCTGAGGACGCTCCCTGAGGGGTGGAATTTCAATCTCCACCACTTGGAGGCGATAATAGAGGTCGTTGCGGAAATTTCCGGATTCAATGGCCTCAGCCAGTTTCAAGTTTGTGGCAGCCACAACTCGGGCATGGACTTCGAGATCATCTTTGCCACCAACACGGCGAAACCTCCGACTTTCCAGCACCCTCAAGAGACGGGCCTGCAACAAAATCCCCATTTCACCGATTTCATCCAGGAAGATGGTCCCCTCCCCTGCCAACTCGAACAATCCTTCCTTGCGGCTTTTGGCATCGGTGAAGGAGCCTTTTTCATGACCGAAAACTTCACTTTCGAGCAGTGTTTCCGGCAAGGCGCTGCAGTTGATCTCCATAAAACGATCTCGCCTGCCACGGCTGATCTCGTGGATGGCGCGAGCAACAATTTCCTTTCCGGTGCCCGATTCACCCTGGATGAGGATGGATGTATCGTTGCCGCTGCGGCTGTTGCCCACTTTTTCCAGAATGCGGGCAATGTGCTGTATGCCAGGGCAGGCCTTGATCATACCCAGGTACTGGCCCTCAAAATCAGTTTCCAAAACAGGAGTGGGTTTGGCGGCTGCCACGGGCGGTTGTTTTTTTGTTTCAACCTGGACCGGCACAGCGGTATCGGTGGCTTTGAGGGCGGCCCTCACCTGTTTCTTCATGGTGCCAAGCTTGAATGGTTTGGGAATAAAATCATAAGCTCCCGACCGCATGGCGCTGACAGCTGTGTCAACGTCGCCATAAGCTGTCATCATGATCACCGGTGTATCATTGCCCTGATTGCGCAGAGCCTGCAGGATTTCCAAACCCGAGACGCCCGGAAGTTTGAGATCGGTGATCACCAAATCAAAAACCACGGAATGGGTTTTGGCCAAGGCTTCTTCGCCCGTTTCGGCTGAAGTGATGTCGTACCCTTCCCGGGTCAGGGATTCCACAAGGGAGGCCCTGATGGTCGCTTCGTCGTCCACGATTAAAATCCTGGAATTCATGCTTGCTCCTTCTGAGATTTCTGAATGACTTCACCTTCAGGCAAAACCTGCGGTAACAAAACTTGGAAAACAGTTTGGTTTTGTTGGCGTTCGGCACGGATTTCTCCTCCGTGGGCCCGCACTATTTTTTGGCAAATGCTCAACCCCAGCCCGGTGCCAGAGCTTTTGGTGGTGTAGAAAGGCCTGAATATTTTACCGGGGCCACCTTCCCCAAAACCGGTTCCCTGGTCAGTGACCAGCAGCATCAAGCCGCCAGAACTGGTTTGGGTGCCGCTGAATGTGTCCACCAGATGCAGGTTCTCACACCGGCGCAAACTCAAGGAAACCACTGAACCGGCAGGGGCGGCATCGATGGCGTTGATCATCAGATTGAGCAAAACCTGTTTGATTTGCCCCCCGTCAATGTCAAACTCCCAGTGGCCGGCTCCCGGTGAATCAGTTGTTGGGTCGTCAAAATCAAGGACCAGGCCAACAGATTTTTCATCGGCCCGGGGACGCACAAGTTCCACCGAGTCCATGGCCAAACGAGCAACACAAACCGTGCTGCGACTGGGTTCATATGGCCTGACGAAATTGAGCATGCGGGTGATTGTTTCGTTGATGCGGTCCACTTCGCCAGTGATGACTTCAATATATCGGGAGCGCTTGTCCTGGGGCGGGAGTTGCTCTGCCAGCAATTCGGCCTGGGCACTCAAGCCCATGAGGGGATTGCGAATTTCGTGGGCCAGGGTAGCGGACATTTCCACCAATCCCTCCAGTTGGTCCGCCCGCAGGCGCTGAATCTCCAGTTTGCGACTGTCTCGCAAATCTTCACAGACGACTACCAGCCAATTGACTCCCTGGCCCCGGCCTGCCATGAGGGTCGTTTGAGCCAGGACGGGTATGCGGCGCCCGTCCGACCGCAGCACCGCACCTTCACCCCGGAAGATGCCAGCCGATGCCTTGCGCAAGGTGGGCAGCAGGAGACCCTCCACCTCGTCCAATTGCAGCAGGGCATCAAGAAAAAGTTCGGGCAGTTCATCGCGGTCGGGGCTGGCAGGCTTTTCCAATCGGCCGCGACCGATTTGAAAAAGGAATTCTTCGCTGGGTTCAGACGGGGCGGCCTGGCCGGTCAGAAGTTCCTGGCCCGCTCTGTTGCAATAAATCGTATGACCGTTCTCATCAATGACCCAGATGGCACTTTTCACCGTTTCCAGAACCTGGGCATTGAATTTTCCAATATACCGAATACGGTCGAGCATCTGGGCGCTGGCAATTTCCTCTGAAAGCATCACTTGAATGGTTTGCAGGAAAGGCAGGAATTTGTTGGAAGCGCTGTCTCTTTCGGCTGGTGTACCGAACAGCAAAAGCAAAAAACCAAGCCTGATTTCCTGGTGTTCAAGAGGCAGGGCAATAATGCGTGGGCCGGCTCCTGGTTTGTTTTCCTGATCGGGAGAGATACTGAAGACCCCGGGAGCCATCATGGTTTCGGCCATGGCGTCGTTGACCTGGTCCTGAAGGTTGACCAGAACTTTGTCCCAGCTCGATTCTTCCCATTGCCAGGTTTGCCGGGGAGAATAGGAACCACCCTGGGCAGAGCGCAGAACCAAGGCAGCCCCTCCCGAACCCACGAAATCGCCCAGGCTTTTTAGCAATCCTCGCAGAACCGCATCCCAATTGCGAGCGGTGCTGAGTTGGCGACCGAATCGGTAAAGCAGGGAGAGTTCGTCCATGGCCGCAGCCAGTTGCTGGTTGGCTGCCTGCAGGCTCTCTTGGCTGTGCAACAACTCACTGGTGGTGCGGGCGGTATCATTTTCAATTTTTCGACGCAGATTGAGCAGGGTTTCCCGTGTCTCACCTGTATTTTCCAGGATCAAGCGACTTTGGTGCCTGTATTCAAGTTTCTTCTCTGCCCTGATCAGCATGTTGACCCAGGCCGGACGCTCCAATGGAACCCACATGGCATCAAAAAGACCTACTCGAAAGAACCGGACCAGATGATTGGCTGAAAGATCCGCATGCAGGAGGATGGGCAGACATGGTTGGTTGAGACCTGTTAAATTTTCCAACCAGAGGCAAAGTCGATCTCCACCACCTTCACCAGCAAATGCATCCTGATGAAGAAAAATTAAACGTGAAATGGGAGGTTGATTCTGGAGGGAAGATTGAATCAGCCATTGCAGAGCTTTTTCAGGATCGGTAAAATGAAAAAATGACGCAGAATTGCCCAATTCTGGAGTTGGCCAGGAGGCTGGTCCGATAAGGACTGCACCTTCGGGCAAAGGACTAGGCAAACTGAACAAGGTTTTTTCCATCATAAAACCTTACAGAAAAAGAATAAAAAGCATGACCCTGCCGACCATTGTCGATGAAGTGTAAAATTATTTACCAGTAAAAGCAATATATTGTTCCGCAGAGTTTGTAAGAGGCCTTGATCCTGCAATACACAAGGAATGACTACCTTAATAAATCCAGCCAAAGACTGGCATCCACCTCACTGTCCCCATAGAAAATGCAAGTACCACACCGGGTTATCTGATCAGTGGAAATATTTCGAAATAACTCCCTACTACCGGGCAACTGACAACCGATCTGTACAACGATACAAGTGTGTGTCATGCGGAGGTACCTTCTCAACCCAGACCTTCTCCACAACCTATTGGCAAAAACGACCCGATCTGGATGGATTGATCTTCACCCACTCGGCTAACGGCATGGCAAACAGCCAGATAGCACGAGTCCTTGGGTGTCATCCATCAACAGTGGATAGAAAACTGGACCGCATGGGCCGCCACTGCCTCCTTTATCTGCTGATCATGCTCCGTGCAGGTAAACTGCCGGATGAAATCGTCTATGACGGCCTTGAAACCTTCGAATTCAGTCAGTTTCATCCCTGG
>JAUUYW010000024.1 GCA_030590265.1 Candidatus Krumholzibacteriia bacterium | reverse complement strand
GGGATCCGCCTGAGAGGTTCAATCATGACTACGAGAATCGGATTATTTTTAGCCCTGGCCATCCTCCTGGTCATAGCTATTTTGAGCGGATGTTCCACAGGTGGTGGCGGTCATAGTCGCGGTAGCGTTTCGAACGCTGCCGATCGTGCCGCAGAAGAAGAAGAAAGGGCGAGTCGGGGGACTGGTCGCCGAACCCGTACCAAAGATGACCACCAAAGCTCATCCTCCGATTTATTTATTGATGATGAGGACGACGAAGGTTCATTTCTGGGCAACTTGGTGCTCTCCATTTTCTTCAGCGGTGGTGATGATGAAGATGAGAATCAGGCAGATCACCCTGTTTCCGCCGACTCTGAAACCCCAGCCGACCAACCCCGCTACAACGAGTTTGCATTTTCGGATCACAGTGATGAGGACCCGTATCCGACCCTCACTTCTGCCAGAGACACCTCCACCACCTATCGCCACAACCTGATCGTATGGTATTCTCAGGCTGCTCTTGGGGGCGACACCATTGAAAACGTATCCACCGTCTCGTTATTGTATTCTGGATACTCGGGTAAGCGCTTCCGAGGTCATGCGGGGCTTTATTACGGTAAGGGAGACAAGGGTTCACAAGCTCGGGTTCAGGCGGGTATTCGGGACATCTCGGAATTCGGTGTGGACATCGGCGGCCGCGATTACCTCACCCCTCATCACACCCTGATGGGGTTCTATCTGCTATTCGGGGCGCGGGCCGGATTCCTGTCCTGGTCCTACACCAATGGGATTCAGGCGCCAACCAGCAACGGTACCGAGACCATCGACAACGACGCCGTATTCCTCTTCACCCCCTACATTGGTGTGGGCAGTTCAATTGTGCAGGTGAAGCAGTTCCATTTAGGGGCCAGCGTCAGTTGGGGCCCCCGGATCACGCTATTCAAAACGCTTGAGTCCTTTGACAATGATCTGTTCCGAGATGTTGGAGAGCTGCGTTTGAATTTTGAGATGAGTTCGTTTTTCTGATAGCCTTGGCGGCTGTTTGCCAAACAAACCAGAACCCTCAAAGCACTTCTAAAATCCGCTCGGTTGGACGCCCAAGTCGAGCCTTGTCGCCCTTCAGCACAATGGGGCGTTCAATCAGAATTGGGTTGTCCGCCATGATCTGAAACCATTTTGCTGGTTCACGAACGTCCTTCTTGGAAAGACCCAACTCCTTGAAAACCTTTTCCTTGGTGCGCATGAATTGCAAGGGTTCAAGATCCATGGCCTTGGCCAACCCCTCCAACTCACAGGCACTGGGCGGAGTTTCCAGGTAAAGAACCTCACGAAAATCGATACCCTTTTCTTGAAGAAGCTTCACCGCTGCCCGGCTCTTGGAGCAACGCGGGTTATGATAAATTACTACGTTTAAGCTCATTTATCCCTCCTGGGAATAGGCCCAAAAACCAATTAAACTGGAACCCGCATCCCTTCAAAAGCAGCATTCAAATCAGCCACCTTCTCCTGATACCGACCTTCCATATAATACCTCAACACCGCGTCGGTGCCTGAAGCCCGCAGCTCAAACCACTGGTCCTCGAATTCAATAAAAGTACCATCCCCCGCGTGAAACACTCTCTTGATTTCAGGCAAATATGTTCCTTCGGGAAGCAAATCAGCAAGAACACGCATCACCTCAGCAGGATCCTTGCCTTCCAGCGAACCAAAGAAAGCCACGGTGGCCTCTTTCCGAGCATTGCCTGCCTCTTTGGCCTGATCCCGTTCAGTGCCTTTCAGGCTTTCATCGAACAAGGTCACATCCCGACGTTCGTAAAAACGATAGCGGGTTTCAAATTCCTGCAGCAGCTGCAAATAATAGGCGGCAAAACTGCCTCCTTGAAGGTGCAAGCGAGCACCCAGGCACAAGGACATCAAACCAATCTGCATGGCGTCTTTTTCTTTGGCCGCCAGACTTGTGCGCAAACCCGTGCGACTGCTCACAGGTTCGGCCGGCCCCATGGCCGCTCCCCCGCTCTCTTCAGCCATCATCAGCAAACGAGGCTTGGGGCCGAAGATGGTTTTCACACCAGTCACATCGGTGGCACTGGTTGCAGAACTGCCATCAGCCAGTTGTTTCTCCAGATCACCCACCAGCGAGGCAAAATATTTGAATCCCACAGGCACCCGGTAGGTGGCCAAGGCCGCACCAGCGCGTTTGTTAAAGGTGGTGGCCACCTCGCCAATGCTCATGCTGGTGGGGAACGTGCTGGCGACGATCCAATTGTAGTTGCCCAACTCTCCGGCTTCTTCCAGGGACTGAATTTTCAGGGCCGTGAGCATGAAGTAAATCTGGTTGGGTTTGAAGAAGACACAGCAACGGTCGTCATCCAGAGGATCCACTTCCAAACCAGCTGCTTTGAATTCGTCGGCCTGGGCAGCCGGCGCCACTGTGACCATGTTGAAACGATCACCGTCGGGATCCCAAATGAAGAACACATCGCATTTTTTATCGCGCAATAGTTCCTGGGCTCCTACGTGTTTGTAGACTTGCCATTTTCCGGGGTCAACGCCGTGATTCACACCGTCGAGGATGCCGATGCCGTGGAAGGTATTGCTCTCTTCTTCGTGAGTAAAAAAGATGCTGCCGCCTTCATCCATGGTCACACCCAGGGCCTCAAAAATTCGGCGCGCCGTGGGAGCCATGCTGCCGCCTTCGGTGCAAAAACCCGCCTTAAAACCTTGGGCAGTTGCCGGCGCAATTTCAGCCACCAAGCTGGCTGGCACGACTTTTTTCAAGACTTCCACGTAGGCATCCACCGGGTCGAAATCGTGATGAATAAGTTCATTGCCGGCCGCCGCTAAAGTGATGGTAATGCCATCAGTTTTGGCCTGGAACACCAACTCACGCACCCGATCGGCAATCATACCGGCCATTTCCAGCAACTGTCCTCCAGCCGCCTCCATGGGTTTCCAGCCACCCTTGTAATTCTGGCTGTGCGAAGCGGTGAAATTTTCTCCGCCATCCAACTCATTATAAAACACACCAAAACTGCTCAACCAGATGGGAGTGGTTCGTATGCCTTCGGGCCGCAGATGCACACTGATGCCGTGGGCGGAATATATGCGTGCCGCCAGGTCGATAAACTCCTGGGTGTGAGGACGAACTTCGCCGCCAATGTGCAAACTGCGGATGCCGGCTTCGTCAGCCAATTGGGCCCGGGCTTCGAGAATGAGCGCGGCGCTCAAGCCATTGAAAGGAACACCAAAATTGAACAAATCTTCAGGATCGAGCAGGTCGCGATACCCGGCAGTGCCCAATTTGAATCCTTTGGCCCATGGCTCCACGTTTGTCTCGGCTACCAGATTGGCATCCAGAACAATTTTTTCGGATTGAGAGGCAAAGGGGGTGAACAAGGCACTGGATCCGCTCATGAGACACACTCCGGTCAAATTCGAATAATGATGGGTCAGCGCTGGGATTATAATTCAGGATGGCTGAAACGCAAGGGCTCTAAAGAACAGGGTTCGAAAGAAGAAGTCGATCAGGCCGTCACCATGCACCATCGGCTCACGGCCTCATGAAGATCGTTGGGCATCAGCGGTTTGGCGATGTAGTCGTCCATGCCGCACTCGATGCACTTTTCCCGATCGCCTTTCATGGCGTTGGCTGTCACGGCGATGATGGGGATGTGGGACCCGCTGGCCTTTTCCAGTTCCCGAATTGCCCGGGTAGCGGCATATCCATCCAGAACAGGCATCTGGCAATCCATGAAGATCGCCGCGTAATTGCCCGCCCTGAATAAATCCACACCCTCTTGGCCATTGATGGCCACATCCACCAGGCAGCCGACTTTCTCCAGGATGAGCACGGCAAGTTTGCGGTTCACCAGGTTGTCTTCCACCAGCAAAACGGGAATTCCTGCTGGTTGATCCTGGTTGTCGGAATCGCTGGTTTCATTGGTAGCTGTGAAGACCGATGCTATTGGGTAGGGATTCAAGGTTTGTTGGAGCGCCTGGGTGTCCTGTGTATTCTGGGGTTCCAGGGATTCCACGACTTCCTGAACCGGCTCAGATTCGGACTCCAAAGTTCCCTTGTCCAGGACCTCATCCGCCATCACCAGCATTTGACCAGCCACACGCTCAAAGACATCGAGGTTTTCAGCCAGGTCGGCAGGAATATCCAGACCCCGGGTGGCAATAGCCTGAAGTTTCTCTTCCAGTTCCTGAATCTTTTCCTGCAGAGTCATTCAAATTCTCCATACAAAGAGAGGATCAGCTGGCATCACTCTAATCTTCGGCTGGAGATTGAAAATCTGTACGAATAAATCAGGGATTGTCGGTAAATGAGATATCAACCACGTTCCGGATGACGGCTTTTTCCACCTCGAAAAAGTCTTCCTTTTCAAAATTGAACAGCGAAGCGATGAGATTGGAGGGAAAAGACTCTACCTTGGTGTTCAAATCGCGCACATTGGCGTTGAAAAACCGTCGGGCTGCCTGAATGCGGTCTTCAGTGTTGGAAAGTTCATCCTGCAGGTCCAAATAGTGCTTGCTGGCTTTCAAATCGGGATACGACTCGGCCACGGCCAGCAATTGCCGCATGCTGGTCACCAAATGCCGTTCGTCCTTGGCCTGGCTGCTGGTATCACCAGTGGATGCCACAGCCTGGTTTCTGGCCTCGGTCACCGCTGTGAACAACTCTTTTTCGTGGGTGGCATAACCCTTGACCACTTCCACCACATTGGGGATCAGGTCGTACCTTCTTTTGAGTTCGGTATCAATGCCGGACCAGCTCTCCCTCACCATTTGTCGAATCTTCACCAAGCCGTTGTAAACCACGATCACCCAGATCAACAAAAAAAATAAAAATCCCAACGGAAAAACCAAAGGCATGCTCATTCACCTTTCATCTGTTTTTTGACATAGTCGGGGATCAGATCGTAGAGCTCCATGGCCATGGCCACCTGTTGCTCGTATTGCTCGGGAGTGCACCGACCGGTGGTCATGATCACGATCTCACCAAATCCATATTCGATGGAAAAATCAGGGGCCTGCAAGAGATACTCCATGGTCCGGGTATGGATGATGTCGTAGGCCCATTTACGATCGGCACTTTTCACATGAAACTGACGGCTGAATTCCGCTGATTCAAAATCAATATCGCCACCGCCGAGGAACTCCCCCAATTTGTCGAAAAAATATTCAGGCCGGATCTGCATGGGGATGGTGGTAAAATCACACCCCAGGATAGTAATCCCATGGCGATGGGTCGTGCGGTTTTTGCCGGACCCGGTGGTGTATTCATAGTCCAACAGAGTCACGGGCCGTCCGCGAAAATGTCCGGTGATGATGTTATCACCTTCCTGGCTGTGTCCCATTTTGAACAGTTTGATGCCGGGATAATCCACATGCCAGCCCTGAACGCTGTGTCCCAACATTTTCCAACCCTGGCGCTGGCACCAGTCTCGCAAAGCAGTGCGACGTTTTTCTTCCTCGTACCACGCATAAATGGCACCGACGATAATAAGCACAACAAAAATGGCAATAAGATAGGGGACCACCTGGAGTTCCTTTGGGAAAAGCGAATTAAGTTCGGCAAATCATAGGGGAAAGTGAACCCGTTGGCCATAGCTAAAGGGGCTTCGATGGGAAAGCGACAGCCGTTGCCATATTGGCCAGCAACGGCCGTCATCAACTCAATCAAGGTCAGCGATAAAGACTCTTGATACCGTCAAAAGACAAACTTTCATTGGCAACGGGGTTGCACCCTGCATTGATGCGGACAGTGCTGCCGTCATCGAAGCTGAGGTGCAGGTCAAAGAGCTCGTTTCCGTCCAATATGGCCGCAGGGACATTCCCGGTGAGGGCAGCCAGCATAATACCATGCAATTGCAAGACAGCAGGCCCATATTCAAAGTCAACGTAAGTAGCGGTGATAGTCATCAAAGGCGTGATGGTGCTGGTTGGCACAGGCGAGTCATAGTTGACAAGATGGTCACCCAGACTGCCCGAGTCCGTGGCGTTTGCATGGGCCAGAACGGCAGTGTTTAACTGGGCGACTCCCTCAAAATGATACCCTGCCAAAAACCCGTGCATGGTGTCAAAAGTGGGGTTGGTAAGGATCATGTACAGGGTGAACTCAGTCATCGCTTCGGTCAAACCATCGACGCACATTTCGTCTGCTTCTGTGTCCAGATAAATCCCGATGGTGTTGGGAGTGGGATCACTGATGGCCAGGGCGGAAGTTGCCATGAGCATGGTCAAGATAGCAATAGTAATCAGTTTCATTTTGTCCTCCAGATTATGGATCGGATTGCCGGAAATTTACGGCCCCGGAATTGAGACCGTTTGGCTCCTATAATCTGGTGTTTGGCAAAATGAGAAATCTCCCCATTTTATTTGCAAATCAAGATAGACCTCGCAATAACGCGCTGGGTACCTTCACTTTCATCTCCAGCAAAGCCTGGCTCATGGTCTTGCCCTGAGGGTCCACCAAAAGACTTGTGGTTCCACCACCACCCAAAGCCCCATCCATCAGAAAGTTCAATCCCTGCAGATTATCCAGCTCATAACGGGTCACCTTGCCCAGGACCTTGCCCTTGAAGAACTTTTTGACCAGTCGGGCTGTTAAATTTTCCTGAATCCAGCTGTAAATCAGGGGGGAACGGGCCAGAACACCCACATTGCACATGTCACCCTTGTCACCGCTGCGGGCATAGCACAGTTGGCGCAAGGAAACCTCCTTCAGGGCACCTTTCCACTTCTGGATTTTGCGGGGCCGGCGAGGTTCATCACTGAAAACCGGATCACCCATGCCTTCACGCATGGGGAATTGGATCTCATGAAAGTCTTCACTGCCATCTGTGCCGACAGTTAAAACCTTGGCCACACAATGATCCCGGCGCACCAGTGCAGGCCAGTAGGCCACCACCGCCTGGGGACGAGGTCTGCCCCCTGTGCTGACGGCCATCCCCGAAGGTCCGGCCAAAATCAGGGCAGGCAATGCCTTGCTGAAATCGTTGATTTTATCAAGGTTATGATCGCAAACGCCAAAGCGAAGGTAGACTTCATTGGGTTCGTAATTCGACAGGATATCCGGCCAAATTGAGCCGGCCCCCACCAGGGCGGTGTGCGTCTTCTCAAACTTGTGCCCAACCTTTTTCCAAAAGATATCTTCCACAACGGCAGCTTTTTTGCGCACATCAGGACCGCTGATCAGCACCTCGCCGGCAGCCTTCCAACCGTCTTCGTAGGCCATGGAAACCTTGAGCATGGCCGGTGATGGGCCACCACGCACTCCACTGATTTTGACCCGGTTGGTTTTGATTTCCTCCACTTCAATGGTGTCGAAGAAAGCAACACCATCGGGTGAGATGTATTGAGCAGGGTTCCCCATTTCGTAAACCAACTGCTCCTTGACCGACTTTTCGCAGATCAAACCACCAGTGCGACCATGTTTGGTGACGTAGAAAGTACCGTCACGGTGCATTTCAATGATGGGGTAACCGATGTTGTGGAAGCTGGGCACATCCTGCCAGTCGGTGATGTTGCCTCCCGAACCCTGGGCACCGCACTCGATGATGTGACCCGCCACCAGGCCTGATGCCAGGCGATCCCAGTCGTCCATGGCCCAACCAAATTCGTGAATCATGGGGGCCATGGTGATGCCGGTGTCAGTGACCCGACCGGTGACGATGATCTGGCAGCCCGCATCCAGGGCGGCCACCACAGGCTCGGCTCCCAGATAAACATTGGCCGAAGTCACCTGATGGCGCACTCCGGCAAAGTCGGTGCCATTTTCCATGTTGGTGAACTTTTCACCGGCGGCGGTCAGTTCGTAAAGCTGGTTGGTGATGTCGTCGCCGTACACCACTCCCACTTTCAAATCGTAACCCTGTTTTTTGGCAAGTTTGATGATTTCGCGTCCCAGACCAACAGGATTGATGCCACCGGCGTTGGTGATCACGCGCACATTCTTGTCCACGATCAAAGGCAGGCAGGTTTCCAGCTGGGTCAGAAAATCCTTGGCGTATCCCAGGGCAGGGTTGCGCAGCTGTTGTTTGCGCAAAATGGACATGGTGATTTCGGCCAGAAAATCCATGGTGATGTAGTCAAGCTGGCCACCCTTGAGCTGACGATAGAGGGCGTCCAGATCGTCTCCCCAGTAACCACCTGCGTTGCCGATGCGAATCTTCTTTTTCACGCTTTGTCCTTTCGCCGCCAATGGACCCTTGTCATTTCAGGATCAGGGCTGATAATAGGGCTTCGGATCACCCTTGGGGTGACCATCAATCTTTTGCCTCCTTCAATTATCCGGATTGAGGGTCAGGAATCAAGCAGGAAAGGGAACCCACCTGCCATGGGTAATGAAAAAAACCAGCCAGCTGAATATTTTGTTTTCGGTTTTCCCCTGTCCGACCACACCTGGCACCGCTATGCCGTGCGTTCGGTGCTGTCCGATGAACTGACCGAAGGACTAGCCGATCCCAGCTATGAAATCCGCAAACTGAGCGACCGCATCAACCAGGATGAGTCCCGGCAATCCGATGGTTTGCCCTCTGTTCACGCGGAAACCCTGCTGGCCCTGCGCACCGTCAACCAGGTGCTACGCTTCCTTGCCAACCAATACTTCACCCGGGACAATCCGGGTTGCCTGGAACGGGGTCGCCAATGGGCCGGCCAGCGTTTGGGCACCGAAGCGGTCTCGGCCTTGTATCGTTCCTTTGTGGAACTTTTTCCGCCCCTGGAAGTGCAGCTGGCTCGCCGCACCGGACGAGATTTTCTCATGGGCGCCAGCGATGTCGGCAGCGGTATGGACCAGGCCACCCTGGAAATGCTCCTGCTCTTTTTGAACACTTCAAACCCTGCCGCAGCCGAAGCATCTCATCTTTTTGATGATCAGGAGCTGCGCCGGCAGGCCTCCTTTGTCCCCTTTATCACTGGCCTCGAAGACTTTTTTGAAGACTCGGAGCCAGCCACCGGCGAAGGCGGCAGCCTTTTGCACCTGCTGCGCAGCCCCATGCTGGCCAGCCCGGATTCTCTCAGCGGCCAAATCGAATTCATTCGCAAAAACTGGGCTCACCTGTTGCCGGAAGAGCTCATTCGGCGTCTGCAAATTGCTTTGGATATCCTGAAGGAAATTGATGTGCAACGCGGTGGTGAGCCCGGCCCGCCTCCGGTTCTGGAATTTGGTCCCCACTCACCCGGCTGGGATGACGCCATGCCAGAGCCCGAAGCCTTCAGCCAGGATGCCCATTGGATGAGCAACGTGGTGCTCATGGCCAAGTCGGTCTATGTGTGGCTGGATCAGCTCTCCCGCTGGTACGGCTATCCCGTGCGCACCTTGTCGGATATACCGGATGAAGAGCTGGACAAACTGGCTCGTTGGGGTATCACCGGCTTGTGGCTGATCGGTTTGTGGGAGCGGTCAGAAGCTTCCCGGCTGATCAAACAATACCTGGGCAACCCCGACGCGGCCGCCAGTGCCTACGCCTTGCGCGACTATCAAATCGCTCAGGATCTGGGTGGTCAGGATGCCTATCAGAATCTGGCCCATCGGGCCGAGCAAAGAGGCATCCGCCTGGCCAGCGACATGGTTCCCAACCACATGGGCATCGACAGCAACTGGATCATCGACCATCCCGATTGGTTTCTGCAGGCCGAACACCCGCCCTTCCCCGCCTACGATTTCACCGGCGGCGACTTGTGCGACCATCCCAACATCTCGGTGCGCATTGAAGATGGTTACTGGGATCAGCGAGATGCCTCGGTGGTTTTCCAGCGAGTGGACAACCAAACCGGACACACCCGCTACATCTACCACGGCAACGATGGCACCAGCATGCCCTGGAACGACACCGCCCAGCTGAACTTCCTGCTGCCTGAGGTGCGCAAGGCCGTCACCGACGTCATCCTTGATGTGGCCCGCATGTTCCCCATCATTCGTTTCGACGCAGCCATGACCCTGGCCAAAAATCATTACCAGCGCCTGTGGTTTCCCGCTCCTGGTGATGCCGGCGCCATTCCCAGCCGCGCCGAACACGGCATGAGTCGTGAAGAGTTCAACCGGGTCTTTCCCGAAGAGTTCTGGCGTCAGGTGGTTGACCGGGTGGCTGCGGAAGCACCCGACACCCTGCTTTTGGCGGAAGCCTTCTGGCTGATGGAAGGTTACTTCGTGCGCACCCTGGGCATGCACCGGGTCTACAACAGCGCCTTCATGAACATGCTCAAGATGGAAGACAACGCCAAGTATCGGCAGACCCTGAAAAACGTGCTGGAGTTCAGCCCTGCCGTGTTGCAGCGGTTTGTGAATTTCATGAACAATCCCGACGAAAAAACCGCCGTCGAACAGTTCGGCAGATCGGACAAGTATTTCGGTTGCGCTCTGTTGCTGGTTACTTTGCCGGGCCTGCCCATGGTCGGCCACGGGCAAATTGAAGGTTTCAGCGAAAAATACGGCATGGAATACCGGAAGGCCTGCTGGGACGAGAGCATTGACGAAGAAATGGTCCAACGCCACGAGCGGGAAATCTTCCCCTTGATGAGACTGCGGCATCTCTTCAGTGGTGCCGAACACTTTGCCCTTTTCGACTTCGAATCGGACAGCGGCTATGTGGATGAAAATGTTTTTGCCTACACCAATCGCAGCGGTGACGAGAAGGCCATCATCATCTACAACAACAGTTACGAAGAAACCAGTGGCACCATCAGCAACAGCTCCGCTGTGAACACCGGATCTTCCGAACAACCCTATCTGGTTCGGCGCTCCCTCGCCGAAGCCCTGCAGTTGGATGACTCTTCGGATGTCTGGTACTTCTTCCGCGATCATAGTGACGGCCTTGAATATCTGCAGCGTGGCAGCGACCTGGTTCACCACGGTTTCCACACCCACTTGTATGGGTACCAATCCCGCGCCCTGGTGGATTTCCGCCAAGTGGTCGATGAGGATGGGTCCTGGTCAAAATTGGCTGATGAATTGGCCGGTGCAGGGGTCCCGGATATGATCCGGGCCCGGCGCCGGGCTGAAATTGCTCCGGCCCTGGCTGAAATCAGGCTTTCTCTATCACCTGAGATATTGGCTGGTCTGGAAGCTCTGCCTTTTGTGGAAAAAGACCTGGGGAAAAAGGAATTTTCATCTGAACATGGCTTCCTGGGACCCCAATGGCAGCTTCGTCTCGAGAAATTCAAGCCAGGGACCGGCACGCGAAAGGATTTGGATGAATTGATCGAGGGCCTGCCCGGAAGTCGGGTTCTTCAGGCCAACTATTTGGCTGATTTGCTCCGGGACTTGCCCGGTCATTGGTCCAAACAAACCAGCGTGAAGATCCAGGAGTGCACCCTGGTTGGTTCCGACACACCTTTGATCCTCGAAGAAATGGCTTCTGCCATGACCGAATGGGCCGGGGATTCTTATGTGGGAAGGTCCACTGTTTGGTTGGCCGAAATCATGGCTTCCGGACAGGAATTCATGAAGCTCATGGCCATGGGTGAAACGTCCTGGCTCGTGCAGGCCCTTGACCTTTATTCGGTCCGTGACTTTTTGCAGATCAACCGGCATCAGAACAAGGAGTTTTTCAACAAGGAAGCTCTGGAAAGCCTGCTGACTGCCCTGGCATTCCGGGCCATCGAAACCGATTTGGTGAATAACCCCGCCAATCTCCTGGATGCCCGGGCTTTGCTGTTGTCCCAGGCGGAAAAATCCCTGTATCAGATTGCCGTTCTTGTGGAAAATATTCGAAAATAAACATCGGGGGCCGACCAATGAGGCCGGCCCCAACCAAAATCTTCTATTCCTGGACCAAATCCAGCATAAAGGCATACGACAAAGCAGTCTCCTCCAGGCGCCGGAATCTTCCCGAAGCTCCACCATGCCCAGCTTCCATATTTGTCTTCAACAGCAGAGGATTGTTGTCCGTCTTGTTGGCTCGCAAACGCGCAACCCATTTGGCGGGCTCCCAATATTGAACCTGACTGTCGTGCAATCCTGCCGTGATCAACATTGCCGGATAATCCATGGCCTGAACATTGTCATAGGGACTGTAGGACAGCATGTAACGGTAATATTCTTCGTTGGCCGGGTTGCCCCACTCGTCGTATTCGCTGGTGGTCAGGGGGATGGTATCGTCTTCCATGGTGGTCACCACATCCACCCAGGGTACGTGGGCAACAATACCCCGCCAGGTTTCAGGCGCCATGTTGGCAATGGCTCCCACCAACAAACCGCCGGCAGATCCGCCCATGGCAAACTGGCGGTCGCTGGAAGTGTATCCTTTGTCCGTCAGGTAACGCCCACAGTCGATGAAATCGGTGAAGGTGTTCTTTTTCTTGAGCAGCTTGCCGTCTTCGTACCAGGCTCGACCTTTCTCTTCACCCCCGCGCACATGGGCGATGGCGTAAACAAACCCACGATCCAAAAGACTGAGCATATTGCTGCTGAAACGCGCGTCCTGGCTGTAGCCGTATGATCCGTAGGCATAGAGCAGGAGTGGGCTTTTCCCGTCGTTCTTGAATCCCTTGCGGTAGACGAGGGAGACCGGAACCAGGGTGCCATCGCGGGCAGGCACTTGCAGGTATTGCGCCTCGTAGTTGTCAGCCTGAAAATCGCCCAATACTTCCTTCTGTTTGAGCAGGGTCTTTTGGTGACTCACCATATCGTAATCGAAAGTGGAATTGGGAGTGGTCAAGCTGGAGTAGCTGAATCGCAACACCTGGGAGTCCATGTCCACGTTGGTGGAGATGCCAACCGACCAGGTGGGTTCTCCAAAATCAAGGTGATGGGCTGCCGAGCCATCTGCGGGCAAAATTTTCAAATGGCTCAAGCCATCGAACCTTTCCTCCATCACCAGCCAATCTGAGAACACCTCCACGCCTTCCAGAAACACATCGTCCCGATGGGCAATGACTTCCCGCCAGGCTTCGAGACCGGTGTTGTCCAGGTCGCATTCCATGAGCCGGAAATTTTTGGCCAGATGATTGGTCAGAATCACGAATCGATCGCCCTGGTGATCAATGTCGTACTCCAGTTTCCGCTGGCGAGGTTGGAAGAGACGAAATTCTCCCCTGGGGTTGTCGGCCTCCAGGATGCGGTGCTCCGTGCTCAGGGTTTGGGATGATGAGATGAAGAGGAAACGATCGCTCTTGCTGCGGCTCACGTAGCAGGCAAAAGTATCATCTTTTTCTTCATAGACCAGATGGTCGCTGGTGGCATCGGTGCCCAATTCGTGGCGCCAGATCTGGAAACTGCGCAGGGTTTTGGGGTCCTGTTTGCCGTAAAAAATGGTGGTATTGTCCATGGCCCAGGCAACATTCCCCGTTACGTTGGGGATGACGTCGGCCAAAATTTCACCCGAATCCAAATCCTTGATGCGCAGGGTGTAGAAACGACGGCCTTCGGTATCGACCCCAAAAACTGCCTTTTTGCTGTCCGGGCTGACTTTTACTCCCCTGAGAGAAAAATAACCGTCTCCCGTTGCCATAACATTACCGTTGAACATTACTTCTTCGATGTCGCTGTTTTCAGGACGACGGCAGCGCAAAGAATATTCGCCGCCCTTTTCATACCGGGTGAAATACCAGTAACCGTTGTAAAGATAGGGAACTGAATCGTCGTCTTTTTTGATGCGACCCTTCATTTCGGCAAAGAGCTCGCTTTGCAAGTCATCGGTTGGAGCCAAGACCTCTTTCAAATATTTATTTTCGGCTTCCAGATAGGCGATAACTTCCGGGTTTTCCCGTTCGCGCAGCCAGAAATAATTGTCCACCCTGGTCTCTCCATGGGAGGTCAACTCGTGGGGCTGAATCTTCGCCACCGGGAATGCCACAGGTGTGGAGTCGTCGTTGTTGCAGCCGGGTGTCAGGCCAAACATCATCATCAGAAATACCACCTTGTACAGTCGATTCATGTTTTACCTCGTGGCGACCACAACTATTTCAGTGGCCAGGAATGGGAGGTTGGTTCGGTCTCCCCGGAAAACAATTTTCCGGGACAGATTGCGAACCATGGGCCAGGGTATCGTGTCCATGGGCGCGGTCATGTGGAATGTATCATCAACGTGAAAGCCGGCTGCCTCAACCAATCGGATAATATCAACCCGGCGATAAATGCGGGCCCGGGCCCAACGGTCGTGCAGTTTCTTAGGCCACCAGCTGACAAAGGGAATCCGGTTCCAGGGCAGCAGCGGCAAGTTCGCCCCATGAGTTTCGAAAACCCACCAGCGATTGGGAACCGTCAGAATCAGCCGCCCGCCGGGTTCAAGCAACCTGAATAGATCCTTGAGGACGGCCATTTCGTCCGGGACATGTTCCAGAACAGTGAAAGAAGTGGCCACATCCACCGAGGCGTCAGGCAGATCCACCGGCAGTCCACCAGTGGATATCAGCTGCACCTTTTTCGCCAGGATATCCCCATCCAGGGCCAAACGAAATCCTTTCAGGAAATCGTCGTTGATATCCACACCGGTGGTTTTTTCGAAGGATGGGGCCAGCAGCAGGGTTTGAGCACCATTGCCACAGCCAAAATCCAACAGATGACCTCCACCATCAGGCAGGATCGAGGCCACAAGACGCGCCCGACGCCGCAAAATAAGCTGCCCGGAGTGGGCAGGAAGGCCCGAAGCCAGATTGGGTACGGAATCGTTGTTTTGGGCTTTATGGGAATTTTCGGGGTTCAAATCCGAGACATCCTTTGTTACTTTGTATTCATGAGTTCCAAGAAGAAAAACGATACCACATCGGACACGGAAAAGGAAATCCGACAAGGGCGCAAATTCAGTGTGGCCGAGGCCATCGGCCGTGCGGGTGCGGGTACCCTCAAGGGGGCCTCCCCTGTTCCGCGCAGCCAACAGGCCTTGATGGAGTTGAAAACACTGCTCTCCGGGCGGCTTTTTGATCCGGAAGGATCCCTGCGTTCCACCCTGGTAGTTCGCCTGGAGCAGGAACTGCCGCTGCTGGACAAACATCGCGACCAACCTGCCGAGGCCCTGAGGGAGTTGCTGGAAAAAATTCTTTCTTCAGACAGTGCATTGCAAACTCTTGTGCGCGATACCGATGCCCGCTGGGGGCGGGACTATCAGGAGCGCCCCATGTTCAACCAGCCTGGTCAGGAAGATCATCCCGACGATCCCTATACTCCCAAAAGCGTGAGAACAGCCCTGGAGGCATTGTTGGACCAGATCTAATTCGATGTCATCAACTACGGGATGGGAAAAGATCCGCCAGTTGCTCCATGCGATCAATCACAAAATCAGGGCGAGCGGCTATGACGGTTCCAGCCGGGACCAATCCAAAAGTGCACCCCACAGACACGGCCCCAAAAGCCTTGGCAGCGTTGATATCGTTGGGGCTGTCACCCACCATGACAACTTCCTTAGGTTCCACCGACAATCCTTGCAAACAAGTCACCAGGTGGGCTGGGTCGGGTTTGCGAGCCGGAGTCGCATCTCCCCCAATAATTGTGCGAAAGGCGCTGTCCAGATGCAATCCTGCCAGAATAGCCTCAGTGAAAGCCTGAGGTTTGTTGGTGGCAACGTGCAGAGGGAAGTTGCGGAAGCGGGCCAGGACGTCCAGGACACCGGGGTACAAACGAGTGTTGTCCAGAAGATGGCGACCGTAATGATCGGCAAAAACCTTCATGGCCTCCTGGTGACGATCCTCGTCTACAGGTAAACCCTGGGGCCCGGTCAGTCCGGTGTGGATGTTGTGACCGAGGGTGCGTGACAGCAATTTGCCGACACCATCGCCCACATAGGACTGCACTGTGGGGACCGGCAGCTCGGGAAGCTGAAAATGGAGACGAGTGAAATTGGCGGACAGGACGATGTCGAGACCCGAGTCCACCAGAGTGCCGTCGAGATCGAAAATGAATGCTGAGGCACGACGGCCTTTGTATTTTCCTTTACCCATGGGTGTGATCCATTCCAATGACGTGCAAAACATGAGTTTCTGTCTCTGGACAGCCTAACAACTTGCATTGTAGCTTCCAGCATCGTGTTTGTCACCCTATCAGAGGCAATACCTTCAGATGTCAAAGTTTTTGAATGAATGCTTTCGAAATCTATCCCCCCGGGGGGAACCAGGAGCATTTCCCTCGGAGTTTCAGCAGAGGACCAAAATATTTTTGATGATTTTTTCACCTTCCTCACCTTATCTTAGGCAGACAAATTAAAAGGTATCCATAGATCCAAAAAGAAGGCGGACATGGCAAAGAACCCCCAGACTGATGGCGAATCCAGAAAAAAAGGCACCAGCCCTCGCACCCGCGCCGGAAAAAGTGGCCGCAAACAGGGTACTCCACGCATAATGCTGGTAGCCTTGGTGGTGATCGTCATGGGAGCAGCCTTTCTTTTCTGGCCCAAGGGTGGATCCTCTCCCACAGGCATTGGGGAACAGCACTCCGTCGTCACAGCTCCCGACAGCAACGGAGTCGGCCAACAGGCTGGTCTCACTGGTGCACCGCGCTCCGGTGATGTGGACATCAACGACCAGGGTTTGAAAATGACCCCGGAGAAACCGGTCGATCAAGACACGGAAAATAGTGGGGACCAAAAACCTGCTGAAAAACCCGTGGAAAAAATATCTACACCCAAACCCGAAACAAAACCCGTGACGAAGAAAAAGACCCCAGCCAAACCAGCAGCTCCCCCCATCGAACCGGCATCCACAGGCAGTTGGGCAGTTCAGACCGGTGGTTTTGGAGATGCAGCCAATGCCGACCGGGAAGCCGATCGATTGGGCAAAGCGGGTTGGAAGGCCATGGTGAGAACCGGCAACAACAGCAGCGGGGATATGGTATTTCGGGTCTGGATTGGATATTTTGCCTCACGCGACCAGGCCAACACCTTCATCAGCCAAAACAGGAAACACCTGCCTGATGCCTACGTTGTGCATCGTTAATTGAATCACTGGAATTGGAGAACAAATGCTTCGCGCTGCTATCCTGGGCACTGGATTTTACGTGCCCGAAAATATCGTCACCAATGATGACCTGAGCAAAATGATGGACACCAGTGATCAGTGGATCACCGAACGCAGCGGCATCAAAGAGCGGCGCTGGCTGGCCATCGGTGACGACAATCGCACGGTCATGAACGGTTCAGAAATGGGAGCCCGGGCTGCAGAGATGGCCATTGAATCAGCCGGCATCGACCGCGGAGATATCGACCAGGTTATTTTTGCCACTCTCAACCCTGACGTGGCTTTTCCCGGCAACGGCGTTTTCATCGAGGACATGCTTGGGCTGAACACAGCCGGGGCCATGGATATTCGCAATCAGTGCACGGGTTTTGTGTATGGTTTGGCTGCGGCCGATGGTTTCATTCGAGCCGGCACCGCTAACACAGTTTTGGTTATTGGCCAGGAAATTCAATCCACTGCCCTGGACAAAACCACCCGGGGTCGGGACATGAGCGTGCTGTTTGGCGATGGCGCCGGTGCCGTCATTGTTCAAGGCAGGGAAGGCGACCGCGGCATCATCGCTTCGGTTCTGCACAGTCAGGGACGGTATGCCCGGGACCTTTGGCTGGAAGCCCCCATCGCCACCATGCCCGAGCGCATCAATGCCGAAATGATAAAGGAAGGCCGACACTTTCCCCAAATGAATGGGCCCATGGTGTTCAAACACGCCACCCGGCGGTTCTGTGAAAGCATCCACGAAGTTCTTGAAAAAGGTGGGTTCAAGCCCCAGGACATTGATTTGCTGGTGCCTCACCAGGCCAACCAGCGCATCACTGACGCGGTGGGGCAGCGTATGGGATTGCCACCGGAGAAGGTGTTTTCGAACATTGCCAAGTATGGCAATACCACTGCTGCTACCATTCCCATTGCTTTGGCTGAAGCTGAGCGGGAGGGCCGGTTGAAAGAGGGTGATCTGGTTGTCACTGTGGCGTTTGGATCGGGGTTCACTTGGGGGGCAAATCTTATTCGGTGGTAATATGGTTGGTGGACTGTTTCTTCCGCATAACTTTGAGCAATAAAACGGGACCAGATTAAATTCTGGTCCCCGTTTTCTTAAAAAGTCGACATATTCAACTCACCGATAAAGGCTCTTGATCCCCTCAAAAGTAATTTTTTCGGTGGCAACAGTGCCTTCCATGAGACCAGTAAAGTGACTCAGGTACATGTACTCCTGG
>JAUUYW010000397.1 GCA_030590265.1 Candidatus Krumholzibacteriia bacterium | reverse complement strand
AGTTGGCGGATGAGTGGAAACCCCGTCTGCCCATGAGTGAATCAGTGGTGGCCAAGGCGGCCAGCAACCGCCAAACCGATACTCTATTGCAAGACATGGCCCTGATCGAAAACACACGGCGCGAAATTGACCGCAACATCAACATCGGCCTTTCCATGGCGGTGTTGTTTGAAGGATTGATAGATCATGCAGCACAAGACCAATCCATCTGATGACAGGAGCCGGGGAAATCCCCGCGAAGAATTGGTTCTGGTCCAGTTCAAGGGCCATCGCAAAGGATATTTTCACAACCGTCACCGGGTTGACTTGAAGGTTGGCCAGTATTGCCTGGTGGAGGCTGATCGTGGCTGTGACATGGGGCGCATCAGCTACATCGGCCCCGGCAACAAGGATTGGTGGGCCGCAGCGAGTCGGCAGGGTGTCATGTCAGTGGCGACCAAATCCGATCTGGCCCGCCTGCACAACAACCGTGGCGACGAGTGGGAGTTCTGGGATATCTGCCAGGAAAAAATTTCTGCCCGCCGCCTGATCATGAATCTTGTTTCGGTGGAGCGGCAATTCGACCATAAGAAAATCACCTTCTTTTTCACGGCGGAAAAACGCGTAGATTTTCGTGAGTTGGTGCGGGATCTGGCATCTGTTTTTCGCACCCGCATCGAACTGCGCCAAATCGGAGTGCGCGATGAAGCGCGACTCAAAGGCGGCATTGGTATTTGCGGACGGGAATTCTGTTGCTCCAGTTTCCTGCATGAGTTTGTTCCGGTGACTTTGAAAATGGCCAAGGTTCAACAGCTTCCTTTGAATCCCGGCAAGTTGAGTGGGCCCTGCGGTCGGCTGCGCTGCTGTCTGACTTATGAGCAGGAGAGTTACCTTGAGGCCCGGCTGAGCCTGCCGAGGGTGGGCACTCGTCTGACCACTCCGGATGGTCGCGGGACCGTGCGTAAGTTGGATTTGATCCGGGATTTGGTCTCGGTTTCGGTGGTGGGTCTGGATAGCATGACCATTTATTCACCCGAAGATTTGACCTGGGATGGTAAACAGGATTTGCCGGAACCCAAACCCTCGTCTGGCTGTTCGGGTGGTGGGTGTGGGAAAAATGGTGGTGGTTGTCGATGATTGACCATTGGTAGTTCAAGTGAATGGATTGCAAATGGACTCCAACCCAGGCAATGAGCTTGAATTCGAGCGAAATTGACAGGGCTTGTTCAAGTCTTGAACAGGTGACGCTTGCATCCCAACAACATTTTTGGCATTCTTGTTAAACTGTTAACCGGCTTTCATGGCAAAGGAGAGCTTGGAAGGGGGCGCACTGATGGGTTGCGAAGGAAAATGCACTCAAGCTACCGGGAGGCGCAATTGGCAAAGGGATACTCGTCATCATCCAGAGCGCATGTAATCAGGATCATCTTGACCCTGATCATCCTGGTGGTGACGGGCATATTGGTACGACAGATATTCTTGCCTGATGAGTTTGGCGCAAACGGCTACTATCGTCCGGGAGCCTTGGAAGAAGAGGCAAATCGGGAAGCCAGAAATATGGCCGCCGAATCCTGCCTTGAGTGCCACCCCCTCATTCGAAAACTGCACGTTGCTGGAATCCACAAGACGATATCTTGCGAAGCATGCCACGGAGCCTTTGCCGATCATGTAAAAGACAATCTGGTAGTTGGGTTGATGCCGGTGGCTCGTGGTCAAGGAATCCGTCCTTTGTGTTTGCGTTGTCACAACAAAGTAGTGCGAGCCGCCCCCCCTGATTCCATCAAGGTTGTGGATATCCCCGAGCACATGGACAAGAGGAAGGTGCGCACTGATCATATCTGCAATCAGTGCCACCACGTTCATGCCCCGTTGAAATGGGTGCATGAGGCCAGGGAAATGATGGGCCTGGCAAAGAGGGAGGAAGACATCTAGTCATGGGTGAGTTGACCAGGATCAAAAGAGAAATCGATCTGGATCGCCGGGCCTTTGTAAAAAAGGTGTTGAGCGGGGCCATTGGTGGATCATTGCTCCTGGTTTTCCCTGTGGGGTTCGACAGGATTGCCCGGTCGGTTCTCTTCGCAAATGAAGACTCCGACCAGCCAGTCGCGGGCAAGAATTTTGCATTTGTCGTCGATGTTACCAACTGCATCGGCTGTGGAGTTTGTTGCCAAGCCGACAAGTCCGAGTACGAAGTTCCCGACGGATACTACCGCACCTGGGTAGAGCGCTATGTCATCGATGACCACGACATTGTATTTGTGGACTCGCCCCGGGGTGGGCTGGATGGATATTCTGTCGAGCGCACCGATATCCCGAATCCTGCCCGTGACACCTTTTATGTCCCCAAGTTTTGCAACATGTGTGAAAAATCGTCCTGTGTTCAGGTTTGCCCGGTCGGGGCGACTTTCCGGTCCCAGGACGGATTTGTTCTCATAGACGAAAAACGCTGTCTTGCCTGTGGCTATTGCGTTCAGGCATGCCCCTATTCTGTGCGTTTTATGAATCCCGTGAAAAAGACCGCAGAAAAATGCACTTGGTGCTACCACAGGGTGAGCAAAGGAATGTTGCCGGCCTGCGTGAGCGTCTGTCCGATGCAAGCCAGAAAATTTGGGGACTTGAACGACAAGGATTCAGAGGTATACAAACTGCTCCATGAGCCTAGAGTTATTTCTGTTTTGAAACCGGAAATGGGCAACGAACCTTCCCTTTATTATCTGGGTCTGAGAAGGGAAGTGATCTGATGCACGCGTTTGCTGCAGCAGTGAACAACGGCATGGAATTTGCCTTTCCCAACGATCTTCATGTCCTTTGGGGACTGATGATCGTGCTTTATCCCTATATCACTGGCATTGTCGCCGGGGCATTCATTGTCTCTTCCATGTATCATGTCTTTCATGTGCAGTCCCTGAAGCCGGTGGCCAGATTCTCGCTTCTCTTCGCCTTTGCCTTCTTGACCTGTGCAGCTCTGCCACTGTTGATACATCTGGATCAACCGGGACGGGCCTTCAGTATGTTTCTGACGCCAAATCCGACCTCTGCCATGGCTGGGTTCGGATATATCTACGTGGCCTATGGCATGCTCCTGATCCTTGAGATTATCTTCATTTATCGACCAACCCTGGTGGCCCGGGTTCAAACGTCCAGGGGTTTCAAACGAGTTTTCTACAACGTTTTGTCAATGGGCAGCGACAACCTTTCCCAGGAGGCATTGGCCCTCGACCGCAGGATCATCTCGATTCTGGCCGTAATAGGTGTTCCCATGGCCTGCATTCTGCACGGATATGTCGGATTTATTTTTGGCGGCATCAAGGCCCATCAGCTTTGGGCCACACCGCTGATGCCAGTGATTTTCCTCCTTTCGGCATGCTGCTCGGGCATTGCTGGAATCATCCTGGGGTATTTCATTCTGATGTTCGTCGCCGGCCGTGATGCCGATTTGAAATGTATCCGAACCTGCCTTAAGCTCCTGTGGGGCTTCTTT
>JAUUYW010000296.1 GCA_030590265.1 Candidatus Krumholzibacteriia bacterium | reverse complement strand
GCCACGTGAACAACGCGCGCTATTTAGAAATGTTGGAGGAAGCCCGCTGGCAATACCTGGAAGCGGGCCTGGATTTGTCCTACTGGAAGGACCGTGGCCTGGGGTTTGTAGTCGTTTCGGTGACCATCAATTTTCTGAGACCGGCGAGTCCGGGCATTGATTTGGAGATTACGTCCGAAACAACCAAACTCGAAGGTCGCACCGGGGTTATTCATCAAGAAGTCATCAACCGGCAATCTGGAAAAACTGTGGCCAATGCGGATGTTACTTTTGCCGTTATCGATTTGAAAACCGGGAGGGCCAAAACCATGGAGGGTGAAGTTCTCGCCGGGTTTGAAAAAATGCGGGCTGCAAACAACCAGAATGATGGTTCATGAAAGAATCCCGACCAGGTATTTCCGAGATGATGCAATCGGTAGGGCCGGGGATTCTGTTCGCGGGGGCGGCCATCGGGGTTTCCCATTTGGTTCAGGCAACCAGGGCCGGGGCCGGGTACGGTTTTGATCTGCTGTGGGCCGTGGTTCTGGTGCTGTTGTTCAAATATCCTTTTTTCCAGTATGCCCATCGCTATACCGTGGCTACGGGTGAAAGTTTACTCGAAGGTTATCGAAGGCAGGGACGCTGGGCTTTGCTTGTCTTCATGCTGGTGGTTCTTGCCTCATCCTTTATTACTTTGGCGGCAGTCACGGTGGTTACCGCTGGCCTTGCAAGTGGGTTGTTGGGGCTGAGTATTTCTTTGCCGATGGTGAGTTTCCTGGTGCTCATTCTGATTGGTGGAATTCTGGTGGTCGGCCGATATGGAGCCCTCGATCGTCTCATGAAGATCATGGTCCTGGTTCTGGGTGGGCTGACTCTCATTTCGGTTGGTTTGGCCTTTCGCCATGGGCCGGTGGGAGCGCCTGGATTTACCCATCCTGATATATTTTCAACTGTTGGACTAACCTTCTTATTGGCGCTGATGGGATGGATGCCGGCACCCCTTGAAATCGGTGCCTGGTCATCCTTGTGGGTTCTGGAAAAGAACCGTACCCAGGGGAAAAAACCAACCATGCTGCAGGCCATGGTGGATTACAATCTGGGCTATTTTGCCACGGTCATATTGGCTTTGGCATTTGTCAGTTTCGGGGCTTTGGTCATGTACGGGACCGGCACTGAGTTTTCTCCCAAGGCGGTGCGTTTTTCGGCCCAACTGGTGGAAATGTTTACTGCGACTCTGGGCGGTTGGAGTCACTGGGTCATCGCAACCGTTGCTTTCATCACCATGTTCTCCACAACCTTGACGGTGTTGGATGGTTATGCCCGAACTTTGGCTGTTGGAATCCGGCTAGTGAAGGGAAAGCCCCCTCAAACAGGTCGTAGGGGATATTTGTTTTTCATGTTTCTTTTGGCGGGGGTTTCGCTTCTGGTTATTACATTTTTTGTCACCAGCATGAAGGCCTTGGTGGATGTGGTGACGATCCTGGCTTTTCTCACGGCACCATTGGTGGCCGTCTTGAATTTTCGGGCAGTGCTGGGAGATAACATGCCAGTTGAACATAGGCCTGGGAAAGCCATGACTTTGTTCAGTTGGGCGGGCATTGTTTTTTTAGTGGGGTTTGGCCTGTTTTGGATCTATGTGCAGTGGGTTGCTTAATATAACAAAAAAGGGTGACCAAATCGGCCACCCTATTACTTCAAAATCGATGGAAAGACTCAACCGTCACTACCATCAGCCAGCTGATCAAAGGCTTCACGCATGCCGGCTTGCAAAGCTTCCTTGTCTTCCTGGGACCACTTTTCTTCATCCTCACGAATGAAGGAAGTCCGGTCCTGACGGTTGTCAAAACGACCCAAGGGCAGGAAGTAGGTTTGCCCATCCTTTTCCACCTGCACGGTGTTGGTTTTGTCTGATTGCTCCAGTTGATAGGCCATGTCGCAAACGCCATAGTCGCCGTACATGACAGCCAGGGGCACACCATGATGCAGAATGCTGCCGGGGTCGTTGGGATCGGTGCGGGCGGCGTTCTTGCGACGCGATTCTTCCGGCTCCACCCAGATGTAAAGGATGCTCGCCTTGGCCAGCATTTTTTCGTTGAGCTGGGCCAGACTGGCTTTGTAACCGAAAGGATGAACCAGAGGCTGGGGTGAGGCGTCGGCGCCACCGCGGGCGAATTCCACCACTACGGTTTTTCCTTCCAGACTGTCGGGCACTTCGGCGATTTTATCGCGCAGCAGAGTCTGGGCCTCTTTTTCAATGGGCCCTGCGATTTCCTTGCGCAGGTTTTCATCCAAAGTATTGATGATGGCCTCACCACCGGCACGCACCCGGGCAGCATCAATGCGATCGAACAGCCACAAAGCTGCCGATTCGGGGGCTGGCTTGTTTCCGGCCACCAAATCATCGTAATCCTCATTGAGCAATTCAATCAGGGTCAACCAATCCACCGGGTTGCGGAAGGGCAGAGCAGGCGAAAGGAAGAACATGCCGGTGTGGCCGCGGTCCGTCAGTTCATCAGTGATGCGGCGCATGATGTGCACGTAGGGAAAATCGTCCAGTTGTACTGTATGGCCAATGCCGAACTGTTCATGGCATTCTTCGGGGCTGAGGCTGGCCAGGTAACGGCGGGCTTCGCTTTTGCCGCTGGCGGGCAGAGCGAGCAGGAGCAGGACGTCGATATGCTTGGACATGGGGTTCCCTTCCATTGGTGCGAAATGAAGCTTGTTTCGTGCTCCGAATAATCGCCTTGCAAGGCGGGGAGGTCAAGACATGGCGATGAATTAATCCACCAACCCACTCTGCTCCAGGTAGGACCCTATTTCCCCCATTAGTGTCTGAACACGCTCTGGGGCCAGGTCCAATTGGCTGCAGGCCAGTTCGAAATCATCGGAATTCTCTGCCAGGGCCGGATCAGGTTGGGAGCCGAATGCATGACTCAGAAAATTGCCGGCTGCAATGATGTACGGCAGCTGATTGTCCTGGTCGGCCTTGGCTGGATTGTGGTGGTGTTTCACGCAGGCCTGCAAGTTCTCCGGCATCTGCCATTTCGCCAGCAGCAACTCCCCAACGTCGGTATGATCGAAGCCCAGAACTGCTCGTTCTGCTGTGGCAAAACTTTCCTTGGCTGCCGCCTGCCTCTTGAGGATGAGGCGAAATTCATCCGGCTTGTTGAGCAGGATGACCACCTTGCCGATATCGTGGAGTACACCGGCGACGAAAGCCTCTTCAGGATCAGAATACCCCGAAAACTGGGCCACACGACGGGCAGCCAATCCGCACTCAAGAGAATGTTGCCAAAGGGATTGGCCCCACACACCGACATTGGTCTTGTCCAAGGGGAACAGGGATTTCATGGAGGCGGCCATGACCAGACTGCGCAAGGTGCTGCCACCCAGGCGCACCACAGCTTGTCCGAGGGAGGTGGTTTCCTGACCGCGACTGTACAAGGCGGAATTGCTAACCCTTATCAGGCGGGCCACCAAGGCCGGGTCACTGGACAAGACCTTGACCATGTCCGACATCTGGCTGTCAGCATCAGACAACAGTTCCATGACTTTGGAAACAACGTGAGGCATGGGGGGCAATTCATTCACCGCTGCAACCAGCGCATCGGCGCTGGAAACCTGACTTGGGGCATCTGTTTCCGGAGTTGCTTCAGTGCCGGAGTTGCTACTTTCCGAACTGGTCGCCCTTTGTGACGCCTGGTCATCCTGGCCGGGGGGATGGATTTGCCAGAAGATCATCTCAAGATAATGCAAAGGTCCGGGAATCAACTCTTCCTGATCCGATGAGACGAAGAGCAGGAAATTTTTCTCACCCTGGGCGCCCAGAGGGATGATGGCGCACTCACCTGCGGGGTCAGGTTCGCCCAGTCCTTTCAGCAACGGTGAAGGAAAGGCCTTGCCGAAGAATGGGGATTTCGACCCAAATACAAATTGAAAGGTAGGGTCGCAATCCAGATTGATCTCAAGGTTGGCTAACTCGACTCCCTGAAGCCGACCATTCTCATCTCGCTGAAAGCGGCGGCCTCGGGTCACCTTGTCCTGCTTGAAAGCCAAAAGCAGGAAATAGTCGAAATGGTCCCGGCAGTAGCTAAGAATTTCCGAGATCTGCCCCTGTTTGTCCGGGGCTTGCAGAACCTTCAGGGTGGATCTTTTGTAGGATAGAAACAGCTTGCCTTCCGTCGAAATTTCGACCTGGAGAACTGGTTCCGATACACGACTGGACTGCAACTTGATCCAGTTTTTATCCAGAGCATCGTCCATGGCCTTCATGACCGAGAAACTTGTGAAAGGGCCTTCGGCCATCACTTGCCGGACAGATTTCTCATTTGTAGCCTGGTCCAGGACAAAGCGTGTTTCAGGGGAGCACTCCGGCACCTGACCACCGAGGTCGGTCAATACCAGGACAAGATCCTCCGAGCCAATGTTGCGGAGAAATTCCCGGAATTCATCCATTTGTCTCGCCGCGTCCAATGTCAATCCAGTGCAGTCGTAAACCTGACCGGAAGGGGAGTCCCCAATGGGGATTTCGTTGAACTGGAATTCTCCAGTTTCCCATATGAAAAGCTGGAAAATAGCTTCACGGATCCCCGCCTCGAAGATTGGGGAGGCCTGCGTCAGATC
>JAUUYW010000125.1 GCA_030590265.1 Candidatus Krumholzibacteriia bacterium | reverse complement strand
CGTTCAATTCACGATCCAGGTTGAAGGACAAGGATTGCAACCTGCGGTCATGGCTGGTTCGATCGATAGTAGCCCTTTCAGTCAGGGCATCCGGCCACAAACCGCCGGCAATGGTGATCAGGTCAGCTGCCCTCATACCTGAGCGAAATTCATAAATACCAGGTTGTTTGACACTGCCGATGACCTCTACCCAATTTTCCATGCGTTCATCAATGGTATCGACGAAAACCCGGCATCCATCCGAGATTAAAAAAGGTTCGCCGGATTTTGGCTGCATTTTGACTGCGTCAAATTGAACATCCAAAAGGATCACGTCAGGATAACCGCTCCGACGTTCAGCCACCGGAACAATTCGGCGCAAATGCACGGTGGAAGGGGCGGCCATGGCAGTGAACCCACCGGCAAATCGAAACAGATCCCCAAGACTTTCACCTTGCTTCATTTCAAACCGGATTGGTCTTTGGACTTCACCTTCAACCCGAACGGTGGGCCCCCGGCTGGGAACCAGGATAGTATCGCCATCGCGCAAGCGCAGATCACCCTCACGTTTACCGTTCAAAAGGTAACCGTACAAATCCAGGGTGCCCAAAGTTTCTCCTGCGCGCACAAGGTGAATGTCCCTCAAGGAACCGGTCTCCGATGGTCCTCCGGCAGCGTAAAGAGCACCCAGGACCGTGGAAAGAGAACTCAACTCGAAACTACCTGGCCGAGTGACTTCCCCGATAACAAAAATCCGGATCCCCCGCAAAGTACCCAGGGATATCTGCACGAAAGATTCACCATCGGAGTCGTCTTCATGAATACTGGAATGACTTTGGGCCAATTTGTAATGAATGTCTTGGGAGACTTTTTGAAGGGACCGTCCTGCACAATGGATTTTCCCAACTCGAGGCAGGATGATTGATCCATCACGATCCACCAGGCGGCTCAGGCGGAGTTCCACGCCGCCCCAGACATCCACCACCACTTCATCCCCCACCCCAAGTTGATAATCCGAGGGGACAGGTCCAAAAGAAGGCGGAATGAAAAGTCCTTCATCCAGACTGAAAAAATTACGGCCAAAGAGGGGCACAATATTCGATTCCAACACCAAGGAATCGAGAACACTTATGCCCAGAGAATCCGCCTGGGATAGAGCCATTTGAAAGGGTAGAACGGCTGAAGGTTGGAAATCTTCATACATGCCAGAGCGATTTCCGCGCTGGTCAAGATATTGGGTATTGCCACCTGGACGACTGTCATCGATATCCTGCATTGACTGACGACCAGGGGGGGCATCAACTTGTCCCTGTTGAGACAATTGCTCTTCACTGGTGCCACTTTGGTTCTGGTCATAGAGACGCAGCACTTCTTCACGGCTCAGTCCGGTCCGGCGCATGGCTTCGTTGATCATTTCAGGAGTTGGACCAGCCAACACCGGCAATGGCAATGCAAAACCAAACGAAATGAGAAGCACCAACCACAGCGCTTTCACCCCAAGACCTGCACGGTTTTTTCCCAAAGGCATTTTTCCACCATCCGGCCACCTTTGGCCTGGAATAATTTCCACTGAATGACCTGAACAATCACATGATGCCAAACCTGCAGCCACTGGTCAAGAGCCGGCTGCTTTGATAGGTCTGCTGCAATTACGACGCGGACAAAAACAAAACCCCGAACAATGCGCCTTACCGACCAATTCCAATATAAACCAAACCCGCCTCACGAATCATATCCGGATTCCACAAGTTCCGACCATCAACAACAACCTTGAGTCCCGACGCGGCAAGGGACTTGAAATCCAGATCCCGGTACCGACGGTGTCCGGTCACCATCACCAGGGCATCCCAGCCTGCCGGGTCATCCAACTCACCGGTCCGGAAGCCGTGGTCGTTGATTTCAGCGGCAGTGAAATGATGATCATGGAGAAAAATTTCCGCATCCCGTTTTGCCAGAGCCTCGCGCACCAGAAAGGCCGGAGAAAAAGCGGGCTCCTTGACCTGGGGACGAAAAGCCAGACCCAGCACCAGAACGCGCTTACCCTGCAATCCTCCCAGTTCGTCCTCCAGCCTCTGGACCACGTGTTCCGATTGGCCATCGTTCAGGCTTCGAGCAGATTTGGCCAGAGTCAGGTCCACCCCATGCCGTTCGGCATCCCGGATGATGAACCAGGGATAAACGGGCGCACAATGGCCGCCCACGCCGATGCCTGGCATCAGGAGATGGGCCTCGCCGTTGGTATTGGCCGCAGGGATAATGCGTCCCAAATCCATGCCGATGGTTTCAGCGTAGCGGGAAATCTGGTTGACCAGGGCAATGTTAACGTCGCGGTACAGCATGCCAACCAGTTTGGTGAACTCCGCTGCCTCCAAAGTGCCCACACCCAAGACTTCGGCCCCGAGGGCTCGGATGTAAAATTCTTCCCCCAGCTGGCTGGATTTTTCGTTGAAACCACCAACGACCTTGGGTGTTTCACTGAGGCGTTGCATCACCATGCGGCTTTTGACCCGTTCGGGAGAGAAACAAACATGAAAATCTTCGCCACACTTTAATCCGCTTTCTTCCAGAATTGGGACAAAGCGTGTGCGCACTGTCCCCACCGAAACGGTTGTTTCAAAACAGACCAGCATTCCCGGATGCATGGCTTCGGCAATCTGTTCGGTCACTGATTCCAGAATCGAAAGATCGATGTCGTATTCATCATTGATCAGTGCCGGCACAATGACCACTGCAACATCTGCCTGGCACACGGCCTCCACAGTCTCGGTGGTGGCCACCAGATTGCCGGCAGCCACCGTGGATTCCAAAATTTCCGGCAGCCCAGGTTCTTCGATGGGACAGCTTCCGGAATTGATTTCGGCAACCAGCTCTTCATTGATATCACAAACAGCCACAGTCAGATCTCTGGATGCCATAAAAGCGGCAAGGGGCAACCCCATTTTTCCAGCACCGATGACAGCGATTCTCATCATTTCTCCCTGGGTTGCCTGGCAGCCCCATTGCAGTTCTCTATTTCAGGAGGCCCAAAACCTTTCTGGACTCCTGACCATCAATTTCCAATTGCCCTACCAAGTGCTCGGCACTGTCAAAACGTTTTTCGCCCCGCAACCTGCTGATCCAGTCGACCTTGATATTGCGCCCGCGCAAATCACCCTCAAAACCAAAAATGTTTGCTTCGATGCGTGGCTCAGGCAGTCCCTCTCCGTGAAAAGTGGGCACATGCCCGAAATTCAACATGCCACCAAAGACACACCAACGCCCGGCACCGGTTCCCACCAATTCGCCCTGGGAATCCACTTCAGGCAGGCTCTCGTCAACTTCCGCCAAAATTCCGGTGCATTGGCTATCCACAACATCACCAGGCACCTGCACCCGCACCGCATACACACCTGGTTCAGGCAGCAATTTCAGTTGGTCCAGGGGTTGCACATTGGCAGTAGGATAGCCGATTTCACGGCCTCGTCGATCACCGGGACATACCTCACCCCAAAGGGAGAATGGCCGGCCTAACAACGCAGTCGCTTTTTCCATATCCCCTGCGGCAACAGCTTGGCGGATAAGCGAACTGCTAACAACCAAATTTCCTTGGCACACTGGTTTCAGAGCTTCAAAACCAAAACCCAACTCCGAGCCCAAGGCGGCCAGGGTGGTCGCGGTCCCTTGACGGGCAGCACCAAGATGGGCATCGTGCCCCACAACCAAATGCCGCATTCCCAGGTAACCAACAAGAAACTTTTCAACAAATATCCGGTAATCCAACTTTGCCAGTGCAGGACAAAAATCGGCGGCAACAATCACCCGGCAACCCAGGTCTTCAAGCAGACTCAGCTTTTCCCGCCAGGTCGTCAGCAAAAAAGGTTCAGTTCCCGAATCCAACACTTGTCGGGGATGCTGCCGAAAAGTGAAGATGGCACTTTCTGCCAGGTTCAACCGACGACGGGCCTCGGCGGTGGTGGCCAACAATTTGCGATGCCCTCTGTGCAGGCCGTCAAAGGAACCCAGGGTCAGGGAACATGATTCCAGCTGAGGCCCGCGCAATCCCAGGCGTCCTTCAATAATTTCCGTGATATATTGTTCTGTCAATCTGATCAGGCGCATGAACTGGGATCCTCCTTTTCCGTCGGAATGACCGCTGCAATTTTTGGGAGGCCGGTTTCTTGTTCCAGACGGCCCACGGCAACCAGATCACCGCTGGCATCGACCATGCGAAAAATAGCCTCCACTTTTCCATTTTTGGCAGGACTGTCCCCAAGTTGATCCAACCACGTTGGGTCTGGTTGGGTTCCCTGGCGCAGAGCCGCAGCCTGGGTCTCGTCCACTTCAAGACAGGGTATGTGAGCCAGGGCGTCACTTAAAGACAAAAGTCCAGCGGCCATTTCGACCCCGTCAATTTCCATAATCCGGCCAACTGCCTGTTCAACGGAAAAGGGCCCTACCGTCAACCGTCTGAGGCCGGCAATATGCCCTTCAGTACCAGAAGCCTGAGCCAAATCCCGAGCCAGGGAACGGATGTAGGTGCCGCTGGAGCACTCCACCAACAAATCCATCTCCGCGTCCGGCCAGCGAGTGTCCTGAACTTCCAGGAGAGAAATATTCACCGGACGGGCTTTGAGTTCCGGCAGCGGCTTTCCTTGCCTCACCAATTTGTACAGAGGCTGCCCCTGGAATTTGAGAGCGCTCACCGCAGGTGGTACTTGTTGGATATTTCCCCGAAAAAGATCAAGACAATTGTGGATGACCCCAGGGTCTGCGGGGACTTCAGCGGTGGCCACTACAGAGCCATCGGAATCGAGAGAGTCGGTGCCTTCGCCAAAACGAATGGTGGCCAGATAAGATTTATCGAGACCCATGAGAAAAGGTGACAGCCGAGAACCCTTCCCTATCAAAATCAAAAGAAGCCCTGTAGCCAGAGGGTCCAGGGTTCCTGCATGACCAACCTTGAAACGAGGAGGTCTGGGTCCGCCCTTTTTTCGACCCGCGCTGCTTCGTGGGTCCCAATGTGGGTTGACCCGCAGCAGAGACTTCCGCACCTGAGCAACCACCGTATGGGAGGTCACTCCTGCTGGTTTGTCCACCAGCAAAAGGCCCGACGAAACCTGAAGCAGATCATTCATCGATCGGGCAATCATCGGCCCAAAAGGGCGCCCAGATCAACGGCCAAATCGGCAGCGATGTCATCTGCGACCCCTTCAATGGTGCAACCAGCTGCTTGCTTGTGCCCGCCACCTCCGTGTTGGGCCGCCAGGATCTGCACATCACCCTCCCCGCGCACCCGCAGGGAAACGCGCCAGACATCGGTGCCCAGTTCCTTCATGAAGGCAATATATTTCACTCCATCGACGGCCGTGGCAATGTTGACAAAACCCTCGGTGTCGGGCATGCTGCCGCCGGTTTCATCCAGCATGGCCTGGGTGGCTCGCAGGATGAGGATGCGTCCATTGCGATGGTATTCAAAAGATTCCAGAACCCGCTGCAACAGGGCCACTCCTTCCGGACGGTAGCGATGCATGGTTTGCCGGGAAACCGCTGCCGTATCGACCCCCATCAGGGAAAGGCGCCTGGCCAGCTCGAAGGTCAGGGGCATGGTGTTGGAAAATCGAAATCCCCCGGTGTCATTGATCAGACCGGCATAAATATTGGTGGCCATGCCTACGGTCATATTAAAGGGCTCGTCAGCAAATTCGGAATCACCCTGGGCCAGATTATCGATAACGCGATGAATAAGGGTGCAGGTGGAACAGGACTTCGCTTCAATCCAGCCGGATTCCGGAGCCTTGCGTCCGCTGACCAAATGATGGTCGATGCACCAGCGGGTGTTGAATCGGTCCAAAACCTCTTCCAAAGGGCCACAACGAGAGATGTCATGGCAGTCCACAAGAATCAGGGTATCGGGTTCTTCATCCCTGAATATTTCTTCTGCCTGATCGTTGGTCACAACCCCATCAAACCCTGGCATGTCGCCAAATCCCAACGGGGGATCTTCGTAACTGACCACCCTGACATCCCGGCCCATTTCAGTCAGGGCAGCCGACAAAGCCAGGGCACTGCCCATGGCGTCAGGGTCAGGATTGTGATGCGGAACCACCCAAATCTTTTCAGCCCGCCGGATACCCTGAACAAGCTCAAAAGGAGGAATAAGATCTTCCAGTACCATTCCTTTTTTGCGATCGGCTTCGGATTTGAATTCACCGTTTTGAGCCAGTTGGTCCAAAACATTATCCAGTTCCAGCCCTTTGGCCACTGTGTCATCGTAGATAAAACGCAAATCGGGTGCGGCGCGCAGCCCCAGAGTCCGGGTCAGGTTGCTCATCATATAACCCCGGGCTTTTTTCAACCCGGCGAAGCTTGATTTGCGATCCTCTTCATCACCCAGCACAGACCAATAGATCTGAGCCACACTGTGATCTCGGTTTACTTCTACTGAATTGATGGTAACGAATCCCACCCGCGGATCCTTGACTGAGACCTGCAGCATGCGGCTGAGAACTTCCAGAATGGATTGGTTCAATTTATTGGAGCGATAGGGATCCATGTCTTCTCTCATTCAGAAACAGCCGGGCCGTTTCGGGATTGGCTCCCGAAACACCCCGGCCGATAGTTGTCTGAGCCGGTACTCCGCTGATCAGGAAGAAAGATCAGAGTTCCGTGCGCTCAATACTTTCGATCTCGAAGGTCTCCAGGAAATCGCCTTCCTGGATTTCGTAGAAGTTTTGCAGACCAATGCCGCATTCGTAGCCGGTGGCCACTTCCTTCACGTCATCCTTGAAGCGTTTCAGACTGTTGACTTTGCCTTCGTAAACCACAACTTCGTCGCGGATCAGTCGGGCCAGGGTCTTGCGTTTGATGATTCCTTCGACCACCATCGAACCAGCCACCTGGCCGGTTTTGGGGATGGTGAACACCTGGCGCACTTCGGCGCGTCCCGTGGAAACCTCGCGCTGAATGCTGCCCAGCAAACCGGCCATGGCCTTGCGCATGGTATCAACAGCTTCGTAGATGATATCAAAGACCTCGATGGTCACATGGTGCTTTTTGGCCAATTCGCGAATGGCCGGCCCCGGACGCATGTGGAAACCGATGATCATGGCGCCGGTGTTGGCGGCCAACAGAACATCAGACTCACTGACGGCACCCACAGCCTTGTGCACGACCTTGACCTGCACCTCTTCGGTGTTCAGCTCCATCAGCTGGTCAGCCAGGGCTTCCACCGAACCGGCCACATCACCTTTGATGATGATGGGCAGTTCCTTCAGATCGCCTGTTTCCATCAAACTGGCCAGGTTGTCCAGATCGATGGTTTGTTTTGGTCCCATCAGCTGTTGCTGGCGCTGCAGGTTGCGGCGTTTGGTCGCCATCTCCCGCGCTTCCCGCTCGCTGCCCATGACATAGAAACGATCACCACTTTCGGGCACATCGTTGCCACCAAGAATCTCACAGGGCTCACCCGGTTTGACTTCTTTGATTTTTTTGCCGCGCTCATCCATGATGGCGCGCACCTTACCATCCTGCATACCAACCAGGAAGGTATCTCCCATATGGAGGGTTCCGCGATCAATCAGAACGGTGAACAAAACACCTCGACCAGGATCTTTCCTGGCTTCCACGACCACCCCGCGGGCGGGACCTTCTGCCGAAGCGGTCAGTTCGAGCACTTCACTCTGCAGATGGATCAATTCCATGAGATGATCGATGCCGGTTCCCGCTTTGGCTGAAATCTCAGCGCACTGCACATCGCCACCATACTCTTCGACCATGATGTTGTGCTGCAGAAGTTCCTGCTTAACCTGATCGGGCTTGGCAGCCGGTAAATCAACTTTGTTGATGGCCACCACCAGAGGCACATTAGCCGCCTTGGCGTGGTTGATCGCCTCAATAGTCTGAGGCATAACCCGGTCGTCGGCAGCCACGATCAGGATCACGATATCCGTAACCTGGGCGCCACGCGCACGCATGGCCGTGAAAGCCGCGTGACCTGGAGTATCCAGGAAAGTCACCGGACCACCGGCGGTTTCCACCTTGTAGGCACCAATGTGCTGAGTAATGCCACCGGCTTCTCCGGCGATAACATTGGTTTTGCGAATGCTGTCCAGCAGAGAAGTCTTTCCGTGATCAACGTGCCCCATCACCGTCACCACAGGAGGACGCGATGTCAATTCACTCGCGGGAGCCTCTTCAATCTCCAGCACCTCATCACCAAATTCAGCCAGAAACTCAACTTCACGGCCGAACTCTTCAGCCAAAATCTGGATGTTTTCTTTTTCCCGACGCTGGTTGATGGTGGTCATGATTCCCAGCATGAAGAGCTTGGCAATCAATTCCTGGGCCTTGACGTCAAGTTTTTCCGCCAATTCCTGAACGGTGATGAACTCGGTCAGTTTCAAGACTTCCTGGATCTCAGTCTCTACGCCCTCTTCTTCGGCGTCCGAACTGCCTTTCTTGCGGCGCTTCTTGGTGCTGCCACCACTCAATTCAGCCATGGTCTGCTTCAACTGACGTTCAACTTCCTGCTGATCGACTTTTTTCTTCTTCTTCCGGGTGCGTTTGCGCCTGGAGGGAGCTTCCGAACTTGATTCTTCGTCCTTGCGTTTGCGCAAGGCCTTTTCGATGGAGTCACGCACCGACTGGCTGCTGACTTCCGTCTTTGGTTTGGTCTTGGGCTGGGCCCGCTTGGGAGCCGGCCGAATAATATCACCGACTCTGAAACCATCATTCTTTTTGCTGCCCACACCATCAAAACGGTCGGCTGTATCATCTTCCTTGGTTTTTTCTTCGGGAGATTCCTCCGCTGCTTCGGCAGCAATTTCCGT
>JAUUYW010000341.1 GCA_030590265.1 Candidatus Krumholzibacteriia bacterium | reverse complement strand
GGACTGCCGTCAAAAACCCCCGCCAGTTTGTAACCTTTGATATCTTCGGTGAAATCGGGAAGAGAACCAAACCAAGTGTCCTTGTTTTGGTTGCCATCGTCAGTGGGACGCAATTTTTCGGCCACCATGATCCAGGCAAACTGCCCTGCCTTGTGGCGAAGATCCTGAATCAAGCGTTGAGAATAGGCGGTGATTTTGGCCAAACCCTCAACGTTGAGTGTGGGCCACAAATCGTCCACGGTGTTGTATTGCTTATAGGGACCACCAAAAACAAACAGAACAGGAACTTCCTGGGTGTTGAAAGACATGTGATCACTGCCTGACCAGCCTCCCCGGGCAAGAGACAGGTCGAGGCCATCGGTGTTGGCTGCTTCGACTAGGGTATCAAAAGCCTCACTGGTAGCAACTCCGCTAACGTAAAGTCGGTTGTCGGTCATTTGTCCTACAGTATCGAAGTTGACCATGGCATCCATGGACTCCAGTGGAACGGGCGGGTTTGAGACCAGGAAACCGGATCCCTGCAAGCCCACTTCTTCTCCACCAAAACACACAAACAGGATGCTGCGCCGGGAAGGAGAATCGTCAGTTGCCAAAACCTTGATCAATTCGAACAAAACCGTCATCCCGGAAGCATTGTCGTTGGCACCGGCATAATATGAACCATCTGCAGCTGGGCCCTGACCCGAAAGATTGGGATCGAGACGGCCAAGGTGGTCATGATGCGCCCCCAATACCAGGAAACGCGGAGCAAGGTCGCCTGCTCCCGGTAAAATACCAGCAACGTTGTAGCTGAATTTTCCGGTCAGGTCATCGCCGGTCCAACCTTCCCCGCGCAGAGGAAATTTTTGCAAATAGTCCTGGCCAAAACCAGGAAGCAAACCGGATTCACGAAACCAACCAGCCAGCAAATCAGCAGCGGCATTGCCTTCAACTGTTCCGCTGCCCCGACCGGCGTACTGACCGGAAGTCAGCACTTGAACCCGCTGAATGAGATCCTCGGATGAGATCTCCCCAGCCACCAATTGGGAGCACCCACAAACAACCAAACCCGTTGCCAACATCAGAAGAATCCTGCTTTGTAGAATTCGGTATTTCATCTTCACTCCATTGATTAAAAGCCGGAGGCTTGACCCATGCCACGGGGATCACTGGCTCCCTGGCGCATTCCAGTTTCCGGATCGACCACAATAATCTGGGCGTTGCACATGGGGCTGCGTTCAACCAACCGGTGTCCTTTGCTTTCCAGAACCCGGCGAGTATCGGGACTCAACCCGTATTTTTCGAAGTACAATATTCGGGGGAACCATTGGTGATGAACCCTGGCAGCTGACACGGCCTGAAGAGCATCCATCCCATGATCCACCACATTGATGATGGTTTGCAGGGTCGTGGTGATGATCTTGGCTCCGCCCGGAGAACCAGTAATCATGCGGACGCTGCCTTCCTGCAAAACGATGGTGGGTGTCATGCTGGACAGAGGGCGCTTTCCCGGAGCGATGCTGTTGGCCTCTGCACCGACCAGCCCAAAAGCATTGGGTGTGCCGGGAGCCGCTACAAAATCATCCATTTCGTTGTTCATCAAAATGCCGGTGCCCGCCGCCATGCGGCATGAACCAAATGTAAGATTGATGGTGAGAGTAGCAGCGACTGCCATTCCCTGGGCATCGATAATACTCAGATGGGTGGTTTCGGTGCTTTCAAGGTCCTGCAAAGGAGCTCCCACAATGAGTTTTTCAGGATAAGCCTGGTTCGCATCCAGGAGAGACCTCAGGGAGTCGGCTCTGGACCGGCTCACCAGGCGATCAATGGGTACGGCCACAAAATCTGTATCGCCCAGAAAAAGGCTGCGGTCGGCATAAGCAAATTTCATGGACTCGGCCAACCAATGCACGGAGGTGGCCGAACCAAAGCCAGCCTCTTTCAGATCAAATGGCTCCAGGATATTGAGCATTTGCACGAGATGCACTCCACCGCTGCTGGGAGGAGCCATGGAAAAAATATCCAGCCCGCGGTACCGGCCATGAATAGCTTTTCGCCAGCGGGTGCGATAGGATGCGAGATCCTGGAGGGTCAATCCGGAGCCGTTGGCAGTTTGAGAAACCCGAACCATGGCCTCGGCGATCCGGCCATGATAAAAGGCTTGAGGACCATTGGCTGCGATGGCCTGAAAAGTTGAATACAGGTCGGATTGGGTCAGGCTGGAACCGATTTCTGGAACTTGGCCCTGGGGAAGAAACACCTTGCGGGCAGCATCATTGAAATATTCGGATTTGAGAATGATGCGTCGGTGCAGCATGGGTGACACCTCAAGTACCCGCACCACTTCGGCGGCGGCTAACACCAGTTCGGACCATGGCAACTGGCCACCGGACTGATGCAATTCCCACAAACCAGCCACCAACCCCGGAACACCCGAGGCCAAAGGCCCGTCGCAACTGAGTTGGGAATCGGGTTTCCCATCCACAAGATACATATCGTGGTGTGCGGACTGTGGGGCTGTCTCCCGGGCATCAAGAGTTTTGACATCACCTGAAACGGGGTCAAAAAAAACGAAAAAGCCTCCCCCACCCAGTCCGGAGCTGTAAGGTTCGCAACCCGCCAGAGCCAGACTGACGGCCACGGCCGCATCCACGGCGTTGCCCCCATGGCGCAGCATGGCCAAACCCAATTCAGTAGCTTGAGGATGAGCCGAAACAACCATACAGGAATCGCCCACGGCAGCTTTTTCGGTTGCCTGAACCATGGTTGGGATTGACAACAGCGCCAAGATAATCATGGCAAAAAGATGATTCTTAACCATCATGCTCCTCCCAGGACTATCCGGAATTTTTCCAAACCGTTGCAGTACTTGCCGAAGAGATAACCAAAGGTGCTGAGTGCTGCTTCCATTTTGTTTTCCGGGAAACTATTGGTGGCCATAATGACTGCCAGAATGCTTTTGGTTTTTTCCGAGACGCAGGTTCGGGCAGAATCGCTGGTGGGCGAACCGAAAGGACCGTCCTGATCGAACAATCCCAATCGCCCGGAAAGATGAACATCACCCTTGCGGATTCCCTGATAGGACTCGTCGGGTAATCCAGCGCGCAGGCTGATATCGCCCACCACCAAATCCAGGTCATACATTCCCACGGGCAGAAGAAAGGTCAGGCTGGCCAGGTTGCATGAGTCGACCGCGTTGTTGATGCGGTAAAGGTCTTTGCCTTTCATCACCCGACGCAAAAGGGCTTCGCTGCTTGGTCGATGCCTCGATGGATCCATGCTGAAACTTTTGTAGAGATTGCGAGCTTCGGCCAACCCGGCAATTTCGGATGGAAGGCACCCTTCAAATATTTCTTTCAGATCCACAGCCAAACGACTTGTTGCCTCGAAAACCGCTGGATTGTCGAAGACTTTCACCGGTTCCAGAACGATCACGCCGCAGGACAGGCGGTCACTGGCACCATGGGCAATGCTTATTTGCCGACCATCCGGCAACTCGGCGGCCAGTTGGCTCATGGTGTTCCATTTCCAGAGGTACCCAATCGCCCTGCTTGCCCATACATTTTTTCGTAGTAGGCTTGGTATTCACCAGTGCGAATTTTTTCCCACCAGGGGCGATTCTCAAGATACCAGTCAACAGTTTGATCCAGGCCACTGGAAAAATCAACCGTCGGTGACCAACCCAGTTCGGTCATGATTTTTCCCGCGTCAATGGCGTAGCGAAGATCGTGTCCCGGGCGATCCTTCACGAAGGTGATCAGATCTCTGCTCTTGCCCAGTTTATCCACCAACAGTTGCACCAGTTCCAGATTTTTCATCTCGTTGCAGCCACCGATATTGTAGACCTCACCCGGACGACCCTTGCGCATCACCAGGTCGATGGCCCGGCAATGGTCACCAACAAAAAGCCAGTCTCTGACATTCATTCCGTCACCATAAACCGGGAGCTGTTTTTCTTCCAGGGTGTTGGCGATCATCAGGGGAATCAATTTTTCTGGAAACTGATAGGGACCGTAATTGTTGCTGCAACGAGTGGTGACCACAGGGAATCCAAATGTTTTGAAGAATGACCAGCACATCAAATCTGCCGATGC
>JAUUYW010000188.1 GCA_030590265.1 Candidatus Krumholzibacteriia bacterium | reverse complement strand
CAGACGATTCTGGTTGGGCGTTGCCAGGGCCCGGCTCAGCTCATCGACCGACCGACCGCTGGATGTGCTTTCCCAGCCGTCGAAACCCAGCTCCAGGGAGCGCAGCGCTTTCTGCAGGGCCTCGCGAAAAGTGCGGCCGATGGACATCACTTCGCCCACCGATTGCATTGTGGTGCCAAGCAGGTTCGGGGTGCCGGGAAATTTCTCGAAGGCCCAGCGCGGGATCTTGACTACGGTGTAGTCGATGCTCGGCTCGAAGCAGGCGCTGCTGGTGCCGGTGATTTCGTTGGGCAGTTCGGGCAGGGTGTAACCCACCGCGAGCAGGGCGGCTATTTTGGCGATGGGATATCCTGTGGCTTTGCTGGCCAGGGCGCTGCTGCGACTAACCCGCGGATTCATTTCAATGACGATGACGCGTTCCGAGTCTGGATCCACGGCGAACTGCACGTTGCTGCCGCCGGTGACCACACCAACGGCGTCCAGAATTTTCAGGGAGTCATCGCGCAAGCGCTGGTACTCGCGGTCGGTCAAGGTCTGGGCCGGGGCGATGGTGATGCTGTCGCCGGTGTGCACTCCCATGGCGTCAAAATTTTCGATGCTGCAGACGATGATACCATTGCCCACGTGGTCGCGAATCACCTCCAGCTCGTACTCCTTCCAGCCGAGAACTGATTCTTCCACCAGAACACTGCCTACGGGCGATTGGCTGATTCCTTCACGCAGCAATTCGCGAAATTCCGTTTCGCTATGGGCGACGCCGCTGCCGGCCCCGCCAAGGGTGAAGCTGGCGCGCAAAATCATCGGAAAACCAATGGTGCTCATGGCTTCTTTGACCTGGTCCAAAGAAGTGACCAGAAGACTGGTTGGAGTTTCCAAACCAATTTCGGCCATGGTCTCCTTGAATTTTTCGCGGTCCTCGGCCATCACCACCGAACGCACCGAGGCTCCGATCAATTCGACGCCGTGGCGTTCCAGGATCCCTTTTTCCGCCAGCTCCACAGCCAAATTCAAACCCGTTTGGCCGCCAACGGTGGGCAACAGCGCATCGGGCTTTTCGGCGATGATGACCTGCTCCACAATTTCCGCAGTGAGGGGCTCGACGTAGGTCGCGTCGGCCACCTGGCTGTCGGTCATGATGGTGGCAGGGTTGCTGTTGACCAGCACCACCCGATAGCCCTCGGCCTTCAAAGCCTTCACCGCTTGGGTGCCGCTGTAATCAAATTCACTGGCTTGTCCGATAATGATGGGGCCGGAGCCCAGAATGAGAATCGTTTGCAGATCATCCCGACGCGGCATGTTTTTTCATCTCCTGAGTTGAAGCGGAAGTCAAGAGAGACACGGACCGACGATTGGCCATGTCGTTGCGGAAACGGCGGAACAAATAAAGACTGTCGCTGGGTCCGGGGGCAGCTTCCGGGTGGTACTGCACCGAATAGGCCGGGCGACCTTCTGCCTGAAGGCCTTCCACGCTGTCGTCATTCAAACTTTTGTGGGTGATGGTGGCAAATTGGGGATCGATGCTGTCGAGAGGCACCGCGTAGTTGTGGTTCTGGCTGGTGATTTCAACTTTGCCGTCGCTTAACCGTTGCACAGGATGATTGGCTCCATGGTGTCCGAAAGGAAGTTTCACGGTGTCGGCCCCAAGGGCTCGGGCCAGCAGCTGATGGCCGAGGCAAATTCCGAAGATGGGCACTTCGGCGTGCAGCAAATCTTCGATGGTCTTGACCAGCTCGGGCAAACAGGCGGGATCACCTGGACCGTTGCTCAGAAAGACACCTTCGGTGGGGCCTTCCAGCAACTGGTCGGCTGATGCATGAGAGGGGAAAACACGAACCCGGCAACCTTCTTCAACCAGGCGCCCAAGGATGCTTTTTTTGACGCCGCAATCCAGAACCGCCACTTCGAAAGCATCATCAATTTGCGGTTTCTGTGCAAAGGAATACATCTCTCGGGTGCTGACTTTGGCAACCCAGTTCGTTTCATGAATGGGCGGCAAAGCCTGAGCTTTCTTGACCAGTTCCCGAGGGTCGCCGGTGCCAACCCAGCCGCGGCAAACACCTTCATCGCGCAAGGCCATGGTCAACGCTCGCGTATCAACATCGGCCAGGGCGGGCACTCGGGCTTGCCGGAGCACCTGATCCAGATTCATCTCGCTACGCCGGTGAAAATTCATGCGGCAAAAATCGCGCACGATGACGGCCGCAGGATGAATGCGCTGGGACTCATGGTCCGCAGGATGAATGCCGTAGTTTCCGATATGGGACGCAGTGAAAACCACCACCTGACCGGCGTAACTAGGGTCGGTGAGGATTTCCTGATAACCGGTCATCCCGGTGTGAAAGACCACTTCTCCGCCGGCGGGCAGAGGAGCGCCGAAGAGTTTTCCCGGCAAGACCATTCCGTTTTCCAGGGCAACAAAGGCTTCCATCAAATGGCCTCCCCTTGGCTAACATCCATTGTCGGCACACTGGCACGATCCAGCGGGTGAATGACGGCGTCGCTGATATTTTCCAAACCCATCAGGTATTGCAGCAGGGGAGTCAGGCCGAGACCAAACCCGGCCCTGGCCAGGGTGCGCTGAGTGAAGAGGTTCAGATAGGATTCGAAACCGGAACCATCAAGACCGACGCCGCCCAGTGCCTCGCGCATGGCTTCGGGGTCGGTGGTGCGCACCGCTCCGTCCATGGCTTCGCCGCAGTAGGGCAGGATGTAGTCAACGGTGTCGGTGACGGTGGGATCTTCGGCGTTGAGGCGGGAGGTGAAGAAGCGCAATTCGGCCGGAAAGTGGGTCACCATCACCGGCATGTTGCCAAAGAAGCGGCAAAGGCTGGATTCGGCTTTCCAATTGAGGTCCTGGCCAAAATTCAGATCCCAACCCCGATTGTTCAGAAGGTCCAGGGATCGGCGATAGGTGATGCGCGGGTGGGACGAGTTGATCATGTGGTTCAGGCGAGTCACCTGGCGGCCTCCCAGCAGGTCGGCGCTCAGGTCGTGGGCAACACTTTTGAGAAGGTTTTCCATCAAATCGCAGAGTTCATCCAGTTCCAGGTTCGATTGCTCCACTTCCATGCGTTTGAATCCGGCCAGCCGCATATTCATGGACTCGAATTCCTGGGGCAGACATTCACTTTCACACCAGACGGCGGGAAATCCTTTGGCGATCATGCTGTCCAAGTAGTGCCGGCTGGTGGCTTCCCAGGTGCGGGTGGCGGCGTCCAGGGCGGGTACGGGGATTTCGTTGAAGAGGCGTTTCTCCATGAAATCGCGGATTTGTTTCACCACCCGGTTGTGCACGGCCAGGCGTCTGGCCAGGGGCAAAGGACGACCGGGAAACTGGAAACGGGCCGAATGGAGGGTGGGAATGCGTTGATCCGCAGGGGGTTCTGCCGATTGGTTCATGGTCGGTCTCCTTGGAGCGTTCACTGACGCCAATTAAAGGAAGCTATTGCCATTGTGTTTCTTACAATTCATCCAGGGGCTTGTTTTGCGATCTTCGGTGGAAAAAAAAAGACCCCAAACGCCTCACTGGCGCCGGGGTTGATCTCCGGAAGGGATCTTTTTTCCATTTTTGTCGCTGACAAGCAAAAATCGTGTTCCTTTTGGGGCTCTCCGTCCCCGGTTAAAGGATTTCAGGCAGAATAATGGGTTGTGTTTGGGGCGTCAAGAAAAACCGACGACAAAATGAGGTGAAAAACTCTAACTGTGTTATATTCTATCAAAATGGAGGACTAATTGGATCGCAATGTCGACATTACAAAACTGCTTCTCGACTGGAAAGACGGTTCCGACGAAGCATTTGAAACGCTGGTTGGCGTGATGTACGACGAGTTGCGCCTGCTGGCCCGACGAAATCTTCGTCACAAGGGTGGTTCTCTCACCTTGAATACCAGCGGTTTGGTTCACGAAGCCTACCTCAAGTTGGCCGACCACACTCGTTTAGGGTTGGAAAACCGGGGCCATTTTCTCGCGGTTTACAGCAAAGTCATGCGCAACATTCTCATCGACATGGCCCGCAGTCGAGCGGCGGTCAAGCGCGGGGGTAATCTGTCGCCGGTTACCTGGGATGACAATCATCTGCAAATCGATGCCCAGGCCCACGAGCTGCTGGCCATCAACGATGCCCTGACCCGCTTGGCGGACTTGGATGAGCGGTTGGGGCAAACAGTGGAATGTCGCTTTTTCGCCGGTTTGACCGAAGCGGAAACTGCTGAAGCCATGGGTATTTCCGATCGCACAGTTCGTCGGAACTGGACCAAGGCCAAGACTCTGCTGCAGCAGTATCTGGACTAAATGAACAAAGTCCTGTCCGGTTAGTGGTGAAAAATCCGTATTCCCTTGCAAACCAACTGAATTGAATGGATCTGCTGAAATTGAATAGATCTTATTGGATCTCTGGAAAAGTCGGTCTCTGCCATGAAGGAAAAAATCAGTCCTGAGCGTTGGCGCAGGATGGATCCCATCATCGATAAAGTTTTGGACCTGGAATCTTCCCAGCAGGAAGAACGGGCCCAATTTCTGTGCGGTGGTGACGATGAACTTCTGGAGGATGTGCTTTCTTTTCTCGGAGCCAGCCAAAACACCACGGGTTTCCTTGAAAACAGTGCCGGTGAGCAGGCGGTCCACTTGGTGGACGAGAGCACTCGCCAGTGGGATCCTGCCGAACGGTTGCAGCAACGCTGTGGGCCCTACCGGTTGCTGGATGTTTTGGGCGAAGGTGGCATGGGGGTGGTTTACCTGGCTGAGCGGGCCGATGGTCAGTTCAACAAGAAGGTGGCCATCAAGCTCATGCTCTCCTTGAGCAAGGGCTCAAGTCTGCGGGATCGCTTCCTGAATGAGCGGCAATTGCTTGCCCGTCTTGAGCATCCCAATATTGCCCGGTTGCTCGATGGGGGAATCAGTGAAGATGGCTTTCCCTACATTGTCATGGAGTTGGTCGATGGCTTGCCACTGGTGGAATATGCCCGCAGGAATAAGCTGAATCTGGACCAGCGCCTGGAGTTGTTTCTGGCGGTCTGCGAAGCTGTGGACAGCGCTCATCAACAATTTGTACTGCATTGCGATTTGAAACCTTCCAACATTTTGGTGACCGAAAATGGGCAGGTCCGTCTGCTCGATTTTGGCATCTCCTGTTGTCTGGAAAAAGCTGGCCATTCGGTTTTCAACAACCATGAAGGAGCCTTGCTCACTCCAGATTTTGCTTCTCCGGAACAGCGGGAAGGCGGCGCACTGACCACAGCCACCGATGTTTTCAGTCTCGGGGTTTTGCTGTACGAGCTGGTCACTGGTCGGCGTCCTTTTGACAGTGAATTCGAGATGGTTCCCGACAGGCCCCAACTGCCGTCGCGGGCAGGGTCCAAAAAAACCTGGGCTGGCCGGCTCAAAGGAGACCTGGACAACATTCTGCTGGCCATGCTGAAAAAAGATCCGCGTGATCGTTACAACTCGGTGCAGGAAGTTGTGGATGATTTGAGGCGGTTCCGTGAATTCCTTCCGGTGCGAGTGACTCCGTCCACTCCGCTTTATCTCTTGCGGAAAATTTTAGGACGCAACAAGGCCTTGAGCCTGGTTATTTTTGTGGCCTGGATGGGTTTGATGGGGGCGGTCTTCAGCACCACCAGATCGGCGGGAATAGCCAAACAGGAACGAGATATTGCTCGACAGGAAAGTCTCAAATCAGAAGCCGTGTCATCTTTTTTGGTGGAGCTGTTCAAAAATTCGGATCCCAATGAAAATCCTGCCGAGTCGGTGACAGCCAGGGAATTGCTGGATCAGGGCACCGCCCGCATCCGCACCAATCTGGCCGATCAGCCGGAGGTGCAGGGCGAGCTGATGTTCACCATGGCCAATGTGTACTCCAACCTGGGCTTGTATCACGAGGCTGGGGAATTGAATGATGAAGTTCTGAATCTTTGGGAAGATTCGGCCAATACTGAATTGGCCGAATTGGTGTCCGCCTACAGTTTGCAGGGGCAGATTTGTATTCTTCAGGGGGATTATCCTGCAGCTGAAGAAGCGGCCCGAATGGCCGTGGCCCTGGATCGTGAATCCAAGTCACCTGGGGGCTCAAATCTTGCCGGCAGTCTGCATGTTTTGGCCCACGCCCTCAAAGAACAGGGCCGCATGGAGGAGTCGGAAACCGTTTACCGGGAATCTTTGGCTGAATGGAGACGTCCCGCTCATCCGGATTCCCTGAAGTTGGCCTCCACCCTGGTCAGCTTGGGTGAGATGATGCGAGTGGCCCGTCGACCCCGGGAGGCTGAACCTCTGGAGAGAGAAGCCTTGCAAATGAGTCGGATCATTGTGAGCGATACGCATCCTTTGATCCTGAGTTGCATCAACAATCTTTCGTTGACGGTTCGGGATCTGAAGCGGCACCAAGAAGCTGAAATCCTGACTCTTGAAGCTGTGGAATTGACTCGGGAAATATTCGGATATCAGACCCTGCGCATGGCCATCACTTTGAACAATCTGGGTGCCCTGTACAAACTGCAGGGCAAGCTGGATGAAGCTGAAGATGTGCATCGACAGGCTCTGGACATCCGGCGAAATCTTCTGGAACCAGATCATCCGGCTTTGGCCAGCAGCTTGAACAATTTGGCCGTTACTTTGGAGACGAAAGGCAACCTGAAGGAAGCAGCCGAGCTGCTGCACGAGGCGTTGGTCATTGTGCGGGAGGCCAGGGGAGAGCGGCATCTGCATGTGGGCATCAGCCT
>JAUUYW010000503.1 GCA_030590265.1 Candidatus Krumholzibacteriia bacterium | reverse complement strand
TTGTGGGAAATGCTGGCCCCATAGGGATGCTCCACCGGCAGACCCAGCCATTTTTTGTACCATTCGCCGAGTACTTTCGCATCCTCAGAACGGAAGAACACGCCGCCTAATCCTGTCACTTTTGCCATTTAAAAAACTCCATTCAGTTTTCCAGTCATGAGAGTCAACATCACCTGAAACAGGCAACTTTGCCATTGAAAACCTTGGGTATTGCAAATCCAATCCACACATGCGACTGTCCGGTCTCCAGTTATTTTGAGCCATTTGATATTAATAAAGAAGGCCTTCCCCATGTGGAAACGTGAAGTCCGTTGGTTTGTGCTCGCCATTTTCATTGTAGCGGGTGTTCTGCTGATCGGCAATTCCCACTGGCGCAGTTATATGGAGAAGGAAACCTCGGGTCTCATATCAGATGGCCCGGATTTTTTAAACATTCCAGCCGGCTGGACTGGCCGAAAAGCCTGCCTCGAATGCCATGCCACCGCCGACAGCATCTGGACCGGTTCGGATCACGATTTGGCCATGCAAATTCCAGGGCCTGAAACCATCACCGCCGATTTCGAAAATTCCACATTCACTCATTTTGAAGTCACCACAACATTCTTCAAATCCGGTGACAAGTACATGGTCCGGACCGATGGCCCTGACGGTGCTTTGACCGATTTCGAGATCGCCTATGTCTTCGGTTATTATCCCCTCGAACAGTACTTGATCCGCTTCCCCGACGGTCGGCTTCAAGCCCTGAACGTTTGTTGGGACACTCATACAACAGAGGAGGGTGGCCAGCGCTGGTTCCATCTCTACCCCAACGACGAAACACCCGCGACCGATCTTTTTCATTGGACGGGGATGCTGCAAAACTGGAATTTCATGTGTGCGGAGTGCCACTCCACCAACCTGAAGCGCAACTACAACGAAGAGCAAAACACTTACACGACATCCTGGTCGGAGCTGAATGTTTCCTGCGAGGCCTGCCATGGCCCAGGCTCGCGTCACATCAGTTGGGAGCGAGCTTTTGCCCAGGGTTTGCGTCCCAGGGATGAGGCCAAAACTCGCGGTCTCGTCGTCAATCTCAAATCGCCGGACCAAGGTGTTTGGGCCTTTGAGAAGGACAAACCCACGGCCGTGCGCACGGAGCCATTGGCCTCACGGGTTGAGGTGGATTCCTGCGGGCGGTGTCATGCCCGCCGTGGAACACTGAACAAGAAATACGAATACGGTCGGCCCTTTTTGGATGATTTTCGTCTGACACTTCTGAACGAGAACCTGTATTTCGCCGATGGTCAGAATCAGGACGAAGTTTATGTCTACGGATCTTTCATTCAATCCAAAATGTACGCGGCGGGAGTCACCTGCAGCGATTGCCACGACTACCATTCCACCCGCACTCTCGGTGACGGCAATCAGGTCTGCGCCAAATGTCATCGGGCCGATGTTTACGACACTCCCGAACATCATTTTCACAAGATGGGCCAAGGCGGCGACAGCTGTCTGGATTGCCACATGCAAGCCCGCAAGGTGATGGTGGTCGATGCTCGCCGGGATCACGGATTCCGAATCCCAAGGCCCGACCTGAGCCTTGAACTGGGCACTCCAGACGCCTGCAGTGATTGCCATGACGACAAGCCGGTGCAGTGGTCCCAGGATGCCATTGTTGAGTGGTACGGAGACGATCGCCAACAGGGTCCTCACTTTGCGGTGGCCCTTCATGCCGGTCGCATCGGTGCTCCGAATGCTCTGGCTCGATTGCGTTTCCTCTTGCAGGCAAAGGACCAACCGGACATGGCCAAGGCCACTGCTCTGTCCCTGATCCCCAACTTTGCTCCTGGATCGGAAATGCCCGAAGTGGTGCAGGCTCTCAACCATCCCAATGCCCTGGTGCGGGCTGCAGCCGTGCGAGCACTGGCAACCTCTGCGCCCGAACGGCAACTGGCCCTGGCTCTGCCGTTGGTCCAGGACGAAGTATTGGATGTGCGGGTGGCGGCAGCGGGAATTGTGGCCAGTTTCAACCATCCCATCACCAACCAGGCGCTGGATTCCGCGGTGGCCCATGCCCAGGATGTTTGGCGTGAATACCAGCGAGCCAACCTGGATCGTCCAGAGTCTCTGCTGCAATTGGCAGCCTTGAACATCCTTTTGGAAAAAAATGTAAAGGCGGAGGAAAACTTCCAGGCGGCCTTGGTCCTGGAGCCGCGGTTCACGCCGACATATGTGAATTATGCCGATTTTTTGCGCAACCAAAACCGTGCCCAGGATGCTGTCAAATTGCTGAACGCCGGGATCGCGACGGCTACTTTTCCTGCGGATATCCATCATTCCCTGGGCTTGTTGTATGTTTCCCAGGAAAATATGCCGGAGGCTTTGGTGCAACTGGAAGCAGCAACCTCAGGCT
>JAUUYW010000353.1 GCA_030590265.1 Candidatus Krumholzibacteriia bacterium | reverse complement strand
TTTCAAATCCAAAACATGCGTGGCTTGCCATGGCAAGGATGGTAAAACGCCTATCCTGAAAGCCTATCCAAAAATCGCGGGACACGGTGCCGAATATTCCAAGCTGCAAATGCTGGACATCAAACACGGCAACCGTGCCAACAGCCAGGCCGTCTTGGGCATGAAAGGTATCATGCACTTGGTGACCGAAGAGGAAATCAATCATCTGGCTGATTACATTGCGACCTTGCCCCGGTAAGGTGGGTAAAGCAAACGAGAAGGTTTTTGTTCGTTAGATAGAATGACGCTTCGTACGCGAAGCTGGAACAACCCTGAGGAGATGTCATGAAGAAGATCTGGATGATCAGCACCCTATTGGTCGTGATGCTTGCCGCTTCGGTGGGCCTGGCCGAAGATCCAGCCTGGAACACTGACGGTGGAGAAATAGACGAAGCTATGCTCCTGGTTCCCAATCTGGAAAATGGTCGCGACGTTTATGAAGTGTGCGCCGCTTGTCACCTGACCGAAGGATGGGGCACCAAGGAAGGCACTTTCCCCCAATTGGCCGGCCAGCATTTCCGGGTAGCCATCAAGCAGTTGGCTGATATCCGCGCTTTGAATCGGGATAACCCCACCATGTACCCTTTCGCACTGCCGGAAGCCATTGGTGGGCCGCAGTCTCTGGCTGATGTCTCTGCTTACATTTTCCAATTGCCCATGAATCCGGACAACGGAAAAGGCACCGGCGAAGTTGGCAGCCCGGAGTTTGAAAAAGGGAAAAAATTGTACGCTGACAACTGCACCGAGTGCCACGGCCTAACTGGTTATGGTATTGAAGAAAAATTCTACCCCCGCATCCAGGGTCAGCATTACAACTACATGCTGCGTCAGTTCGAATGGATCCGCGACGGCAAGCGCCGCAACGCCAACCCGGACATGGTCAAGCAGATTGCCGGCTTCAGTGATGAAGATATGCGCAACGTGATCAATTACGTCTCGCGCATTGAGGTGCCCAAAGAAGATTTGGCTCCTTCGGTTGACTGGTTGAACCCCGACTTCGACTAAACATCCCCTGGGCCGGGTTGGATTTCCTCCAACCCGGCCCGTCATTTTTTCATGGAATCAAGCTTTTTCGCCCCAGGTGGACGAAGGAAGTAGGGTAGAGGAATGAACGCGAAAAGCGGAAAAATGATTCTCAGCAGCATCCTGATCGTGCTGGCGGTCGGTTTGCTTTTTCCCATTTACAACGCCCCCATTTGGTGGGTGTCTTTGGAAGCCCCCCAGTATCCTGAAGAAGCCTTTCCCGACGGTGTTCGCATTCTCTTTCACCTGAACGGCGTCTTCAACGGCTGCAAAAAAATCGAAAAAACAGAAATTATCGAAGAAGAAGCCCTCGACTGCGTGCACGAGATGGATACCATCAACCATTATGTGGGGATGTATCCTATTGCCTCGGGTGGGCCTGTAGAATTGTATTTTTCCATCTTCCTGCTGGCCTTGGTAGGTGTCATGCTGTTGGCTTACATATGCGTCCGTCCGCTCATCAGAACCGGCATCATGGTGGTTGGTTTTGGAGCTCTGGCAGTGTTCATGGGCATGTCCTGGCTGGGCAACGACGGCTTGAATCTTCTCAGCAACAATTATCTTGATGGCCGCATCACGGTGATCGGTGAAGAAGCTGCCGATGTGCAGGATAAGGCCGCATCCGCTTCCGATGAACAGTTGGCCGCCATGAAAGCCGCTCTGGGTGAAGGTGGAGTTGATTTGCCTGAGGGGATGGGTGCCCTGGAGGCCCTGAAAGCCTCCCAGGCCGGGGAAGATATTGAAGTTGTTGAAATTGACGAAACTGAATCCGCCGAGGAATCCCCTCCGACGCAAACCGAAGTCCAACCAGAAAATTCCACAGCCGACTTGACAGGCAAGGATCTGAGCCTGGCCTACTTTGAGGAAGCTTTTGTCGAGTTCCAAAAACGGTTGCCCGGTGAGGACGAAGAATGGAATGGCAGCGGAAGCCAGTTTGTTCCCTGGCACTACCAAAAAAGTCTGGGCAAATACTTTCGTGACCCGGCGGTGCTGGCACCCATGGTGGCCAAAATCAAGACTGCCGGAAATATTCTTTTCTGGGGCCTGCTGGCGATCATGGTTTTTCTCCTGGTGATGGCCCGCAAGCCCAAGGGTGTTTTCAACTGGATGCTGATCCTGATTCCCATGGGGCTTCCGGTTTACTTCATCATCGAATACGTGACCTGGCTGTGGTGGTACGGCCATAACATGAGCAGCATGGGAGCTTTCACTCTCAAGCCTTTCACACCAACGGCCTTCGGACAGGGTAAAGTCGCCCAGTTCACTACCAACTCGTATCCCGATGTGGGGTTCTGGTTGATCGTATTGTTCGCGGTGCTCCTGGGTGTGGCCGCTTATCTGCGCAAACAGGAACAAGAGAGTGCTGAAAACAACCAATAGCCTTCTGCCTGGAATTCTTGTTCTGGGTCTTCTGCTAAGCCTGCCGTCCTTTGCGTCGGCAGGCTTACCGTCTTTTCAGGAACTGGTGGATGCCACCGAAGAAAATGGCACTCTCACCCCCGAAGCGGGAACCTACGCCGGGCCGGTTTATATCGATTATTCCATCACCATCGATGGTTCGGCAGGAGTGACCATTGACTCCCAGGGTAAGGGTTCGGTCATCTACCTTGAGAGCGATGGAGTCACTCTCAAGAATTTGAAGCTGATCAACTCCGGTAGCTCCTACAATGATTTGGATTCCGGAGTGCAAGTGCGAGGAAACTTCAACGTCATCAAGGATTGTATCATTCTCAATTGCCTTTTTGGAATTGATTTGCAGCAGTGCGAATACTGCATCGTGAGGCGGAACAAGATCAACAGCAAGGACAAGGATCTGGGGCAGCGGGGAGACTCGGTGCGGCTTTGGTACAGCTTCCACAACAAGGTGCAGGATAACGAATGTTTTGATACCCGCGACATGGTTGTTTGGTACAGCTCGGACAATGAAATCACCGGCAACACCGGCCGCAACAGTCGCTACTCGCTTCACTTCATGTACTCCAAATACAACCTGGTGGAGAACAACAGCTACTTCAACAATGCGGTGGGCATTTTCCTGATGTACAGCGATGGTATTGTGGTGCGCAACAACACCATTGCCCACGCTGCGGGGCCCACAGGTATCGGCATCGGCTTCAAGGAAACCAGTGAACTGACCATTGCCGACAATACGGTCATATACTGCGCCAGCGGTTTGTACATTGATGTTTCCCCTTACCAACCCGACACCATCAATCATTTTGAAAACAATATAATTGCCTACAACGGTATCGGAATTCGCTTTCTTAACGACTGGACGGGCAACTGGTTCATGGACAACCAGTTTATCGACAACCTGACCCAGATTTTTGTGGGGGGTGGCATGACCGCCAATCGAAATGTCTGGGAAGGCAATTACTGGAGTGACTACACCGGATTCGATCTGGATCAGGACGGCATCGGCGACACACCTCACGAAATTTATGCCTACGCCGATCGGATTTGGCGTGACAGCCCCTACTGCCAGTTTTTCAAGGGCTCCCCTTTGCTGGAAACCCTGGATTTTCTGGAACGGTTGGTGCCTTTCTCTGAACCGGACCTGCTGATTCGGGACAAGGCCCCACAAATGCGGAAGGAGGAAACGAGGACTATTCTGGAGAAAGAATCCGAAAGCATTCTGGATCTATTGTCCTCGGGGAATGATGGGTAACAAAGAAAAAAAGACCGCCAAAAAAACGAGCGTCAGGGGACGCCGGGAATTCTTGCGTTCCATCGCCATGACCGCCGGTTTGGCCGGCGCCGCCATGCTGGGAATTGTGCCAGTGGTTCGCGGGTGGGTCAGCAGACAGCGTCCACCGGGAGCTCTGGCCGAAAAAGAGTTTCTGGCCTCCT
>JAUUYW010000518.1 GCA_030590265.1 Candidatus Krumholzibacteriia bacterium | reverse complement strand
ATGCCGACGGCGCCCTGGGCAGTCGTGGTGCTCGCCTGCTGGAAGACTATTGCGATCATGCCGGTCATCGGGGTTTGTATGTGACAGATTTGGATCATTTGCGAGACGCCTCACGGCGCGCCACCGAGGCCGGTTTTCAGATCGGCACCCATGCCATCGGCGACGCTGCCAACCGCACCATGTTGGACATAATTCAGGAGGTGAAAGAGTCTCTCAATCCTTCGGATCCTCGTTGGCGCATCGAACACAGCCAGATTGTTTCACCCGAGGATATTCCGCGTTTTGCCGAGTTGGGAGTCATCGCTGCCATGCAACCCGTGCATTGCACCAGCGACATGGATTGGGCCGCTACCCGTCTTTGTGAAGATCGATTGGCTGGTGCCTACGCCTGGAAAACCTTGTTGGAAACCGGCGCCCACCTGTGCTTTGGGACTGATTTTCCCGTTGAGCATGTGGACCCATTGGCCGGATTGTACTCCGCCCGCACTCGCACCCACCGCGACGGCACTCCAAAAGGTGGCTGGCAGGCCCAGGAGGTTATTGATGGTGCAACAGCCTTAGAACTCTACACCGCAGGATCGGCTTACGCTGCTTTCATGGAAGATGAACTTGGGCGTTTAAAATCAGGATATTTGGCTGATTTGACCGTATTGGACGGCAATCCCGTCACTTGCGAACCAAAAGAACTGCTGCAAATGAAGGTTAAAATGACCATTGTCGCCGGTCAGGTTGTTTATCAAGCTAATTGACATTACACTTTCACCAACTCCCATGGCTGAATAATGTCCTGCAATCACTGTTTTCACTGGAACACTCTGGACATTCCGGCGTATTGTCCTACTCATTAAGTATGATCAATGGTCCCCAATCCCCCGTTCAAGGAGTTCGTCCATGCCACTGCTCATTCAGAACCTCATTCAGAATAACTCTCTCAAAAGCCGGTTGGCCATGCTGACCGTGCTGGCCGCCATGGTGTTGGCTTTTGCCGCCACTGCCATGGCTGCGGAACCAGCTTCATTCAAAGAGGCCCTGGCCCTGGCCAAAGCCGAAAACAAAATGCTGGTCATTGATTTCTATACCGATTGGTGACCCAGCTGCAAAGTGTTCGCCCGTGCGGTGGACGAAAGCCAAGCGATCAAAGACTCCCTCAAGGATGTCGTTTTTCTGAACAACAATTGTGAAGTGGGCGAAGGCATTGAAGTCGCCAAAAAATACAACGTGCGCGGTTACCCTACCTTCATCATGGTCAATGGTGACGGTGAAGTCAGCAGCGCCTGGATCGGGTATCCTGGTCCCGAAAAATGGGCTGCCCTGGTGGTTGCCGGCAACCAGGATCATCGAACGGTTGCTGAGAAGAAAGTCGCCTTCGAGGGAGAAGCCACCAAAGAACTGGCCTGTTCACTGGCCAACTCTGCTGCAGCAAACTACGACTTCGCCGAAGCCGTGAATTTTTTCCGCACCGCCAGGGAATTGAATCCTGCTGGTTCACGGGAATACACTTCGGAGATCCTGACCAATATGTATTACGGATCTCGCGGTGGTGCCTTCACTCTGGAAGAAATTACCAAAGAAGCCGATTTCGTCATGGCCTCCAAACAGTCCACTGCCGAAGACAAAATCGACGTGGCCATGATGGTGCGTGGCATGGCGGCACAGATGGGCCAGCTGGAATCAGCCATTCCTTATATTTCCGAAGCCCTGAAGGCATCCGAAGGACAGGAAGAATTGGCCGAGAGCCGAATGGGACTGGAAATCGATTACGCTTTGCTGGTGGACAAGGATACGGACAAAGCCCTCAAACTGAAGCGCAAAAGCATGGACGAAGGTTGGCAGGACGACCCCGGTGCCCTGAATAATTTCGCCTGGTGGTGCTTCGAAAACGGCGTCAATCTGGAAGAAGCCAAAGCCCTGGCCCTGCGCGGTGTGGAACTGGCACCCGAAGTTGGCCAGAAAGCAAACATCCTGGACACCGCAGCCGAAATCTGCAACGCCATGGATGATTGCCAGGAAGCTGTGGAACTGATGCGTCAGGCTGTTGAGTACAGCCCGGACCGGGATTATTATCAAACACAGTTGGCCAAATTTGAGAGCATTTTGAAAGAGAAGAATGATGGGTAGATTGGGCTGGGTTTTCTTGGGTTGATAGAGTACTAGATTGGTGGGGAGTCGGGCTTTTCCGGCTCCCTTTTTTAATTTTTTCCCTTGGAATTGTAAATTACACAATTATTTACCTTGTTTTCGTGTTCTTTTCGTGTTATT
>JAUUYW010000006.1 GCA_030590265.1 Candidatus Krumholzibacteriia bacterium | reverse complement strand
GCACACCTACACGGTGATTCTTGCCATTGAAGGTCCCCTGGATTCCACATTGGGATGGGTGCAGGACTATGGCGAGATCAGTTGGGCCTTTGCTCCCATGTTGGAAACCCTGGACCACCATTGTCTCAATGAGATTGACGGGTTGGAAAACCCCACTGCAGAGATCTTGGCTGCCTGGATTTACCACGGCATCAAACCCAAACTGCCTCTTCTGGTTGATGTGACTGTTTGCGAAACTCCCCGGACTGCAGCTGTTTTTCGGCCCTAGTGTTCTGTCTACCCAAGAAATTCGGGTTTGCGAGTTCACAAGTGGGTAGATGCAAGGCGTGCGAGCGCAGGACTAGCCATAGCTAGTTCAAGTGAGTGCAACGTAGCAGCTACCCGCTTGTGGGCTTGCTAACCCGAATTTATTGGGTAGATAGAGCACTAGAAATTTGCCGAACTTTTTCAACACTGGTCAGCGGCATCCAGCCAAGTGATTCACCGCCCAGACTGATTCGAACCCATTGCAATCGTTCTTCCTGAATTCGGATCGTCAGTCCATCATGAACCATGAACTGCACACCAAAGGTTTCGTCCGGACCGCTGCGAACGGCAACTTCCTCCACCACAACCACGGCTGTTTGCCGGACTTCCTCAATGCGCCATCTCCAGAAAACGATGACCGCCAGGACCAGAACGCCTGTCCCCACCAGCAAGACCATGCGGCGCAGATTGTCGGGGAAGTCTCCCCTATGCCATTGATAGGCCACCAGGCCACAAAGAATCCATACCAGCATCAACAGGACCACCGCCCACTGGCCAAGGGTCAAGGCAAAGACCAACGCCACCAGCTGGGCAATGAACAAAGGTAATTTGGAATCACCCAGTTCCAGGTCCTGGATGTTTCCCCGCACCCAGGCCAGGTTATCTTCAATGTCTTGATCATGGGGTGCCAACCTCTGGGCACGAAGATAATTGGCCACCGCAAAACCCAACTCACCATTGCGGGCATGGGCGTTGCCGAGATTAAAAAAGAGAGCGGCATCCTCAACTCCGAGGGCCTGAGCCTGCCGATACAAGTCCAGGGCCAGCGAGACCTGCCCCTCGGTGTAGGCCTGATTGCCTTCAGCCATAAGGCGGGCTGGATCGGTGATGGCCTGGGCTTGGGCACTGCAGAAAAAGACAACAACTAGCAATAGCAGTGCTGCCGAGGTTGGCGGAGTTGTCTTGCCAGCCTTCAATTTTTTGTGCAGCAGGGCCAAAATCCTTTTCACTTCATCCAGTCCGTGTTGTTCCTGCATCACTTTTGCTTCCCCGCCAAAACGAGCGGTGTCACAGGACTCCAGAATCTCCAAAAGCCGGTTTCCTTCCTCAAGGCAGCCAAGACTCTGGCAAAAGATCACAATATCCTTGGGACCCACTGAAGCCTGGGTTCGGTTGGTGCAATCGGCCACAAAGCCATTGATGGCCCGGGCCAGAGTTTCGGAAGAGCTCACGGTGTCCTTCTGTTCATCCAGAATGGACAAGGCTTTGGCCAGGGAACGGTGTCGGCGCACCCGCACTGGATCGGCCAGACGGTGGGCCAAATACATTCTGAATAGACCCAGCATCAACACCGGTAGAATCAACCCAATCCACCAAAGTGGAGATTGCACCAGGACTTTTCGGCCCCGTTGCAAGTCGCCTGGAACATTGTGGATAAAAACCAGATCCTGCCCCAGACGGGACACCTCGTTGCGCAAAAAACCAGAATTTTCCTGTTCCACATAAGGGTGGTCACTGGCCACAACCGTAACCGGGCGCACCGCCGCATTGCTGGTGCGATATTGCCCGCTTCTGGTATCAAACCAACTGATGGCCACTTTGGGTAAATGGAGTCGACCCTCCGTGGATGGGACGATAACTTTTTCCAGGGTTATTTGCCCCAACAGCCTGCTGCTATCGACACTGGTGCGAAAGTCATCACCGGCATCGTGAATTCGGGCCTCATCCACCGATGGGACCTTCAGGCCTTCGAATCCCTTGAGAAAAGCATCGGAGACCAGGCGCACTTTAAAATCGAGAGCTTCGCCCCGAGGTACGGTGTCCAGATTGGCCTGAGCAGTGAGACGCACAGTGGTGGCAACCAACCCCGAAAAACCCTCCGGCTGTCCCTTCGGCAATTTGTTGACCTGCAAAATAATGGGTGCAGTTCGCAAGGTTCGCGGCCCTCGGCGGCGGCGGCTGCTGAAAAATCGATCCAGGCCTTGGTCCGGAAATGAGAGCTCTGCCCCTTCGATGGTCAACTCACCAGCGTGGGTGGGAAATAAGGCATAACGGACTTCTGTAACGTTGTAGGCTCGACCCGCAACAGTTGTGCGAAAATCCTGCTGGGAACCCAGAGTTTCGCGCCAGAAACCAGGTGTTCGCGGAGCCTTGAACTGGGGCTGATTCCAGGGGTTGACCCGATGATAATACCGAAAAGTCAGGACGATTTGTTGACCAACCCAGGCCGTCTGTTGATCTGTTTCCAGAGTGATGAAAATGTCATCCCCAGATTTTCCTCCCGGGGGTATTGATTCCCCTGTTTGTTTGGGTTTAGTCACACTGGACTGAGGCACACGATTGCCACTGACCGACGGCGAAACCGGTGTTCCAACAGAGGTGATTTTGATGGAAATCGCATTGGTTTGGCACACACTCTTCCCGTCAGAAACTACCACTGGATCTATGGTGAATTCACCCAGGGATTGAACGGTGAGATAAAACGTTTTGGCGATGGAGATGGTGGAACGGCCGTTGACAAAAGACTGGCTGCGGCTGTAACTGGTGCCCGAAACCATAGGATCCAAAAGTTTGGGCAATTGAAAGTCCACGGACCCGGAAACTTCACCTTCAGCGGTGACGGTTAAAACAACGGTTCCGCCCTGGACGGCAGTGGTTCGATCGACTTTTGCATGGCAAAGCAATTGTGCGCAGGCCTGACCACTGCCACTCACGAGCAAAACCAACCAGAAAAGCCGGAACAATGCGGCTGGTTGGGAAAAATCAAAAGCCTTCCTTCTTAGCACCAGATCACCACTTCTTTCCACTTTTTGGTCGGCCACCGCGCAGGCGTTTCTGAACGGAGCGCTTGAGCTCTTCTTCATCCCGGTCCAGGGCTTTCAACAGTTGCAAGGCCTGCTCTTGGGTCATCTCTTCCGGGTTTTCCTGGGATTCCTGGTCTTGTTGCTCTTGTTCTTTTTCTTCTTGCGGATCAGCCTGTTGCTCATCTTGTTCCGGTTCTTCTTGTTCCTGTTGTTGGTTTTTTTCCTGGTTATCCTGGTTTTCCTGCTGTTCCTGGTCTCCTTGGTCTTTCTTCTCCTGACCCTCGTCCTCACCCTGTTCCTGCTGATCCTGTTCCTGTTGCTCCTGCTCTTGCTCCTGTTGAAGTCGGCGCAGTCCAATTTCAAGATTGTGCCGGGCGTCGGCTTGCTCGGGATCCATCTGTAACGAGGCCAGCAAATCTTCAATGGCCAGGTCTGTTTCCCCTGTTGCCAGACGGGAAGTGCCACGATTGTAAAGAGCTTCAGCCTTTACCGTTGAATCTTTGGCCAGATCCAAAGCTCTTTCAAATTCAACGCCGGCTTCTTCGAAACGCTCCAGTTGAAAGAGGGTCTCTCCCAACGCCAAACTGATGAGAGGATCCTCTGGAGCCTGAATTAGTGCTTCTTCAAATTACTCAAGGGCCTGCTCGAAATCTCCCAAAAGATAACTTTCCCTGCCTGCCATGGCCTCGTCCCCACCTACAGGGCGCAGGCTGGCCCCTGCCTGGGATGACCACAGCAGGGGCAATAAAAGAACAGGCAACACAGCTCGGGCACCCGCAGCCAGGGGGAAAGATACACGGGGGCGATTGGGCCGTCGGGCATGCAGGAACAACCGCATGGCAAAACAGATTACGGCCAACATCAAGGGCCAGAAATATCGTTCCTTGTACGAAGCGATGCGTCTGTCTTCAAGATCTCTTTTGCCGAGGCGTTGCAATTCGGCAAAGAGCCGATCTCCAGCCAGTCCATCCACACCCACCAGGAAAGAACTCCCCCCGCCAATGCCGGCCATTTTTTCCAAGGAAGCCAGATCCAGCCTGGTCATGACAACATTTCCGTCCTCATCCTTCAAAAATCCATCAGGGCGACCCTGGGCGTCAAATGCCGGTATCAGCCCACCGCCCTTGTCGCCCACTCCCACGGGAATCACTTTGATTCCTTCAGACTTGCAGGCTTTTGCCTGTTCTTCCCATTTGCCCTCAAGATCTTCACCGTCGGTAACCAGCAAGATGGCCTGGAAATTGTTTTTTGTACCACCCTGACGATCCTTGCCCAACAACTGCCGACTGGTCTCAAGAGCAGCGGCAATGGCGGTGCCTTGTTCGGACATCATGTCTGGTCCAGCCATTTTCAGAAAAATTTCGGCAGTGCCATAATCAAGAGTCAACGGGCATTGCACAAAAGCGGAGCCGGCGAAAAAGACCAGCCCAACCCGGCTGTCTTCCAGACGGTTCAAGAAACTGGTGAGTTCGGTGATGGCGCGCCCCATGCGGTTGGGCAGAACATCTTCGGCCAACATGGAGTTGGAAATATCCAAGGCAATGACAATATCACTTCCGCGTTGGGTAACCGAAACTTCGTTGGCGCCCCACTGGGGTCTGGCCAGGGCCAATAAAAGCCAGAACAAACCTGCCAGAAAAAAGAACCTGCGCCAACTGAGGAGACGGGGATTGAGACCTTCAATATGGGTGTGGGCTTCCGGTCCCAAAAGAGAGACTAACCGACGATTGGTTCGTCGATCGGCAGCCCGAAAAACAAACCACAACAACGGTACCAGTGGAACCAGATACAACCAGAATTCCTGTGCAAATCTCACAGTTCAAATCTCCTAAGGCAATCTTCTGAGCCAGGTGGCAGTCAGAATCCCTTCCAGCAAAAGAATCAAAAGTGCCGGCAGCGCTAGCCAAGGCATCAGTTGGCGATACCAAGTGCTGACAGTGGTTTTGTATCGCGCGGTTTCCAGCTCATCAATAGTTTTGAAAATTTTCTCCAGGGCTTCCGGATCGGTGGCCTGGAACATCTGCCCGCCTGTTGTGTCAGCGATTTTTTGTAAAAGGACAAGATCAATTTTAGTTTCCATCTGCCTGGTTCGGCGGCCAAAGATGGGGTCATCAACGGGAAAGGGCACCAAACCCTGCCGTCCAATCGCCACAGTATAAACCCTTACGTCCAGACTGCGGGCCAGTTCCACGGCTGTCTCAGGTTCCAGGGTTGGAACATTGTTTTCACCATCGGTCAACAGAACCACAGTTCGGCTCGGTGAATCGGAATGCCGCAAACGAGCCACAGCCGTGGCCAGTCCCAAACCAATGGCAGTGCCATCTTCAATCAGGCCAATCTGCACTTCATCGAGAAACCCAGCCAAGACGGGATGATCCAGAGTCAAGGGACACTGGGTGAAAGCCTTCTGAGCAAATACGACCAGGCCTATCCGGTCGTGGGGTCTTCCTGCAATGAACTCGCGGATGACATTTTTTGCTGCACTCAAACGGTCATCGGGCTCGAAATCCAGAGAGCGCATGCTGCCACTGATGTCCAGCGACAGCACAATATCGATGCCCTGCCCTTCAACTTCTTCACTGCGGTGAGCGACTCTTGGACCGGCCAGCGCCACCAACAGCAGGACCAGAGCCAGAAAATTCAGCCAAGGCATGAGATTGGCAAACTTGACCACCGCACTGGAACCTTCGGATGAGAGCAGGCGCAGATGGGAGTGCCGAAGGGCACCAGGTTCTTGACCGGATCTTTGTCGCCACAGAAAGAGGACGATCATCAGGGGAATCAAGAGCAATAACAGGGGACGGGCAAATTCCATCAATCCACACCTCCGGATTGATAGAGGCCCGAAGGGTGGTTTTCCGGGTTCGACAACCAAGCCCATGCTTTTTCGGCCTCAATCAACAAGGCGGGATCCACAAAAGTAAATTTTGGCAGAATGCGCACTTCCTCCATGGCATCCAAGAGGTCAACAGCCTGCTGACGACTCCAGGAAGCATCGGGCAATTCGGGATTGTAGCGTTGGTGGTCCAGGCCTTCCAATATTTTTATCATGTTGCGCAGAGCACGGGAATCGTGGCCTTTGCGCAGGCATTTTGCCAAAATTTCCCGCCCCGTCATTTCACCTGCAGGGACCAAATAGCGTCCGGCCAGATAACCTCGGCTAATATTGGCCAAACGGTCCATGAATCCCCGCACCGAGTCAGCACTGGGATAGTCCGTGTCGAGCAAACCGCGCAATTCAACTGCTGCTGCCAACCAGGCGGGTGGTGATGGTTCCCATTGCTGAAGAGTTTCCAGTTGCAGCCGACGTATCCACAACAAATACAAGCCCACCACCAAGGCCGCCAAAACAATGGCCGGCATTAAAAGCAGCCACCATCTGGTTCCCCAAACTCCTGGCATTCGAATGGCTGCCGTTTCATTGAGATCGCCCGTGGAACCTGAGATATGGACCACCGGGCCAAGCACGGAACCAATCTTGATGCGAAAAGGTTGCAGGCGATAAGCACGAATTTCGTAGGAAATCTTGTGGACATCCCCTCCCCTCGGGGCATCGGCCACCAGTAGCCAAGACTCGGTGGGTTCCAACTCCTGCGAAGGAAGAGTGACCACCTCTTCGGCAAATCCCAACTCTATTTCACCCACCACCCCAAACCCAAGGGTATCTCCGCTGGTGGTTATGGAGACACAGTTTGCAGCCCCTTCGGGCAAGATAATCTCAACTATTGCGGTATCTATAACGGTCGGGGTTGCAGCTGGTGGGGTGGGCATTTGAGCTCTGGCGGAGGAGGCCCCCAGAACCAGAATTGCTGGCATAATCGTTCGCCAGAACAGGAGTGACATTATCTGCTCCCCTTGCCACGGCCCCGATTGCCTTCCCTGGCCATAAAAAATTTCCGCAGGGGCACCACATAGGATTCAACCGTGCTCACATCGATCAGGTCAACCCCGCGGGAAGCCAGCAATCGTTCAAGTTCCTCATCATGTCGAGAAGCTCTTGAGGTGAGAATGCGCCTGGTGGCAGGACTGGATGTATCAACAAGCAACTCCTGCCCTGTTTCAGCATCAATCCAATTGACCAGACCCACCGCTGGAATATCCGCCTCACGAGGATCGCGGACCCTCACCGCAACCAAATCATGTTTGCGAGCCATGACTGACAATCGGGAAACAAACCCGGACGCCCAGAAATCGGAAACCAGGAAAATCGTGGATTTGCGCTTCAGGACCGACCCAAGCAATTCCAGAGGAGCTTCAATGCTGGTGCCCCTGCCTTCAGGTTCGAAGGTTAGCAATTCGCGAATGAGTCGCAGCACATGAGTTTTGCCTTTGGCGGGGGGAATATATTTTTCCACATGATCACTGAACAAAACCAAGCCGACCTTGTCTTTGTTGGCAATGGCGCTGAAAGCCAAAACGCCGCACAGCTCGGCCGCAATTTCGATTTTGCTGTTGCCTTGGGCGCCAAACCAACCACTGCGACTCATGTCCACGGCCAAAATTACCGTCAACTCACGCTCTTCTTCGAAGAGTTTGACAAAAGGATCGCCGGTGCGAGCGGTCACATTCCAGTCGATGGTGCGCACATCAACTCCCGGAACGTATTCACGCACCTCCCTGAACTCCATGCCAGTGCCCTTGAACACCGATTGATATTCCCCGGAAAAGACATTCTGCACCAATCGGCGCGTACGAATTTCAATACGGCGCACTGCGTCGAGGATCTCCGGGGGGATTCTATGGTCTGAGTTGGTTCCTGACATTTCGTTTAGGGCACCTCAATGTGGTCCAGCAGGGACATCACTATGTCATCACTGGTCAGGTTTTCCGCCTCTGCCTCGTAGGTGATCAGGATGCGATGGCGCAAAATATCAAGGCCAACGGCTTTGATATCTTCGGGGATCACAAAGGCCCGACCACGCAGCAAGGCCCTGGCCCGGGACAACTGGGTCAGAGCAAGAGTTGCCCGGGGAGAAGCACCCCAGGCAATCAGGGGCGCCAGATCCAATCCCGCTGCTTCGGGATCCCGACTCGCAAAAACAATGTCCAAAATGTAGGCCTTGATTTTTTCATCCACAAAAACCCGGGAAACGGCCTGCTTGATTTGGCTCAACCCTTCATGGTCAAGAACCGTCTCAACATTGGGAATTTCCCGTCCAGCCATGCGGTCAAGGATCTGCCCTTCTTCTTCGCGAGTCGGATATCCAATTTTCAGCTTGAGCAGAAAACGATCCACCTGGGCTTCCGGCAGCGGGTAGGTTCCCTCTTGCTCAATGGGGTTCTGGGTAGCAAGTACAAGAAATGGATCGGCCAAGGGGAAGGTCTCTCCGCCGATGGTAACCTGCCGCTCCTGCATGGCTTCCAGCAAGGCACTTTGAACTTTTGCCGGGGCCCGGTTGATCTCATCCGCCAAAATAATATTGCTGAAAACAGGCCCTTTTTTGACGGTGAAATCACCGGTTTCCCGGTTATAAATCGTGGTACCGGTTATATCTGCAGGCAGCAGGTCCGGGGTGAACTGGATGCGGCGAAATCCGGTATCCACCGTTTTGGCAAGAGTACTCACCGCCAGGGTTTTGGCCAATCCAGGCACACCCTCCAGGAGAATATGCCCACCGGTGATCAGACCCAGCAGCAAGCCTTCCATCATGTCCTTTTGACCGACAATGACTTTTTGGGTTTCGGCGATGACACCGCTCAAACGACCGGCCAATTCATGGGCCAGCATCTTGTCCAGGGGTTGTTGATCAGTCATGGCTTCCTTTGGGGCGGCGACGCCTAAAAATTGAGAGTTTCCAGAAAATGAACCGGGATGATACGCTATAATCAGCAACTTGTTCCACGATTCTGCCGAGGGTTGAACTATAAACAAACCCTTTTTTCTTGCCAACATCTTTGAAAAGACTTTCAATGGTGTGCAAACCCCAACCCTGGAGGCGGCCGTGAGGCTGAGCAAGAATAAAATTGAACACCTGAGTGACCGGATCCTGAAAATGATCCTGGATCACCCCCAAATCCACCTCATCTCCAACAATGATCTGGTGACTCGCGCCATTGATGACGCCATCTTCGAGAACATGCGTGAAGAAGACGCCATCGATGAAGAAGTCGACACCATAATGCAACAGAATATTCATGAGATCAAAGCCGAAGAAATGGATGTGGGCGCCCTGAGAAATAAAATCAAACGGGAAATGTGCCGCAAACACGGCTTCATCCTCTAGGAGGTCAATAAAAATGCGCTTGTCCGAAGAGCGGGTCGCGGTGGTCGCGAGGCTCATCTGCAACAATCTTTTGGATGAAGAACTGATCGACTTGGAAATCGACGAAGACGGTTTTATCCATTTGGTCGAAAATCTCATCATCAAAGACATGCTGGTGGAAGGGGAAATAGACGAAGAAGCCACCGCCTTCCTGTTGAAAAACAACCCCAAACTCGAAGAAGGATCCACTGCCTGGGAAGTGGAACTGGAACGCAAAAAAGAAGAGCTTTCCATCGTCCGCGGGTATGTCTCCTACTAATCCCGGAAAAAAATCACTCCGAATAGGGAGTCGACCATGAGAGTCATGGTTGTCACCCCCTATCTGCCCCACAGCCGGGTTGGCCATGGAGGCGGCACCGCGGTCAGGGATCTGGTCAAACATCTGGCCCTGCAGAACGAAGTCTTGTTGGTGTCCCTTGTTCGATCCGGGGAGACCCAGGCCATTGCAGAAGTGGAAGAACTGGGAGTTCAAGTTCTTCCCATCCCTTTTCTGGATTCAACCAGCCCCAACTTTTTTCGGTGGGATCTTGTTTTTGATCGAGCCAAATCCTGGTGGCGCAGTCTCTTCAGTGGATATCCTCTCTACGTGGAGAAATACTGGTCAAAAGAGATCTCTCGCCGAATACTAGCCATTACCAGCGAATTTGCCCCTGATGCCATTCAGATTGAATACCTGCAAATGTCGCTTTTTGCCCGCGACTTGCACCGTTGGCGCCATGATCAGGGAGCAAACACCCCCCAAATTATTCTCAATACCCACGAGTTGGGATCCATACCCCGGCATCGTCGAGCCCTCCAGTCTGGTTCAATTCTCGATCGTTGGCTCTCAAGAAAAGAAGCCAAACAGTGGGAACTGCTCCAGATAGAGGCCAGCAAGTGGGCCGATCATACGTTGTGTGTAACTCCTGAAGACCACCTGGCCTACGAAGCCCTTGGAGGAATCAATCTCCTCACGGTGCCCCTGGGCATGGACCTGGAGGCTGTGCAACCTGACCGAAGGCCTGAATCAACTCCGATTTGCCTCTTTGTGGGGTCATTTCGGCATCGACCCAATGTTCTGGCTGCAGAGTTGCTGGTGAAAAACATCTGGCCTCAGGTGCGTGCCCAGCGTCCGGAAGCCAAATTGGTTCTGGCAGGTCGCGGCAGTGCAGAATTTCTGAATCGGCAGAAAAGCGATCATAAGGAACTGGCTTCGGGAATTTCTGCCCTTGGTTTTGTAGATGATTTGGCGCCCTTGTTTCGACGCTGCAAACTCTTTGTTGCCCCGCTTCCAGAAGGAGGTGGCATCAAAATAAAAATTCTCGAGGCCATGGCCCGGGGTATTCCCGTGGTCACCACCCAAGTGGGCGCTGAAGGAATTGCCGAGACACGGGATGATGTCATGGTGATCTGCGACCATGGTGACGGTTTTTCCCGGGCGATTCTGCTGGCGATGGATGACCCAAAATCAGAAGAGAGGGCATTGAAAGCCCGAAAACTCATGGAAGAAAAATTCAGTTGGAAAGCCATCACCCAACAGTTGATGGGCATTTACCGGGCAAAAAAGTGACCGGGATTATTTGCACGGTGGAGTGGGAGTAATTGCACCGCAGAGACTGTCAGCGCCGACCTTGATTGACCAGTTGCTGCAACATCCCCTGGTCCAATCCACAAGTGCCGGCAGCCATTTCGGACAACAGCGTGACCTGGGCCAGCCGCTCAACTGTTTGCAAAAGTTCATATGCCCCCTGCAAAGTATTGCCCACCGTCACCACACCATGGTTGGCCAACAGAACCGCGTCATGATTGGCAATGTGGGGCTGGATGGAACGGGCCAACTCGCCAGTTCCCGGCAATGACCGCCGAGCCAGGGGAACCCGGGGCAACATTTGTGCTGTTTCGGTGAGCAAATTACCATCCAGGTCGCGACCTGCGGTGGCAAAAGCAGTGGCCCACGGTGGGTGTGCGTGGCAGATGGCAGCAATGCCGGAACGGAGACTATAGATTTCACGGTGCAGGGGCCACTCACTGGTGGGACGCCCCACGGGACAACGTCCCTGGCTGTCAACTTCCAGAAGGTCCTGAACTTTCAGGCCCCCTTTGCTGCGACCAGCAGGAGTTACCAAAAAACTGTGGCCGCCAAGGCGAACAGACATGTTCCCTTCAGCGGCCACGATAAGACCATTCATTTCCAGAAGCTTCCCAACGGCGACCATTTCCCTGCGTAAAACCACCAGGTTGGGCAAACTGCTGCCTCCTAGGGCCGGAACATGTACAGGAAGGACATAACACCTTCGAAGAACTCCAGCTGCCGACGCGAATCAGCTGCCAGAGAGCGCATCTCCACTTCGGTCATGGATCCATCGTTTTCCTGAACCAAGGCCTGGTAAGCTTCCTCTTCCAGCTGATCCAAAATCTCGGTAGGGAAACCGAGTTGGCTGCTCAGCAAAACAGTACCGTCAGGTTGGACTTCCGGGTCCACGTCATCACTTCTGGTGAAGTAGAGAATTTCTGGATCCAGACGACCATCGCTGGGAATTTTCCACAGGTTGCGATCGTGCAGGGTGATTGATGGAGCCCTGCGGGTGGAAACAAAAATGATCTCGCTATCATCCCATGTAAACGATGGAGAGGTGTTGAACACACCGGAAATGGGATCGCCATCGAGGTAGCTGGTGATCGTCAAGCGATCCAGGTTGTTATCCAATTCCATATTACCGGCAGCAAAACCGGTTGTATCGAAATCAATGGTATAAAGTTCTGTCCCGGCGCCTGTTTCATTGGCCAGGTCATGGCCACCGGAGAACACCAATTTGGTACCATCGTGGGACCATCTGGGTTTCTCAATGCGCGAATACTCATTGGTCAGGGGAATGAGAACCGCATCATAGCCGTTGTTCTCCCCAAGGGTATTCATATCCAGAACATTCAGGCTCAGACCCGTGCAGGTTTCAAACGAATCGGGCAAGGCACAACCGGATCGCGTGAAGGCCAACCACCGTCCATCAGGGCTGACGATGGACTCCAGGTGCTGGAACTGTCCACCACTGATCGTATTATCATCCGGCTCCATATAGGCAACAGTGGGCACGATTCGGCAGGTCAAATCGGGGCAAACACCAGTGATGTCAGCAGTGAAGATACGGTAGCCACGCGGAGACTCTACAGATAAGGCAATGTTGCTGTCGTCTATCCAGCAGGGATCCGCTTTGCGCCGTTCGGCCTCAATGTTGGACAGAGGCACTGAACTCCCTGAAATCCACAGGACCGTGCGGTCACCATCGAAACGAACCAGAGGGGCATCCTGCGATTCAAGGCTGGGAGCGGGATCAACCTGGGGCACATCCGGTACGTCAATGATAATGATTTGGCGAAAAGTCGTATACAATTCATCCTGATCATAGTGAGCAATGGCAGGGATCGCCTTCCAGTCCGCCGTGAACAGGATTTGACTTTCATCAGGCGACATGTGGGGATTGAGGTAGTGGAATCCCTCACTGGAAGTATCAGTGGTCACCATGGCCAAATCACCACAGGTGTGGTTTCCGCAAAGAGGAAGAACCTCGGCGGGATCCTCCTTGCTGGTGCAGCCAACAAAAACCAACAGAGCCATAAGCCCAACATAAGTCAAAGAAAGGAAGCGGTTCTTCAGCCACTTCATAATTACCAAGACCTCCGGCAGAAGGGTTGATAGGCGGTTTTCCCGAATATTTTTTCGGGCGCCCGTGTTAAAGAAAAATAAGGCACCCCTGGCGGCAAATCAACTGCCAGTTGTGCTCACTGATCCAAAGTGAACGATGTGGTGACTCTCAACCAGGACCAAATCGGGTATTTTCCCATACGGGCGGCATCCCAGCTTCCGGCCTGCAAGCTGGCCGCAGCCGCCCGAGAGAGGGAAAAATCAGGACTTTCAACCACCACCGCCTGGCGAACTTTTCCTTCAGGACTGATTAGCAAATCCAACACCACATCGCCAGTGATGTGGTTTTTTTGGGCCTGGAGTGGATACTCCGGGCCCGGTCCGCCAAGGTAACGCCCCGGATACCGATTGAGTTGCTGATAGAGAACCAAGGCCGTCATCCCACGGCCAGAAGTGCACTTTTGGCTGCCGGAACTCACCAAACGGTCAGCCTCAGCCTGGTTTCCCCGGGATCGAGCCACATCAGCCAGAAGATAGTCAAGGGCGGCGTCTGCCGGTCGACTTTGGGCAGCCTCTTTCAGAAGAGATTCAGCCCGATCCAGAAGTCTCCTCTTGTTCCTGGTCCAGTCTCCCACATCGCCTGCTGGTCCTTCAAGGGGTAAAAGATCGGGTTCGCCCTGACCGGCAATCAGGTAAAGTTGCCCCAGAGTCAGCAGCAACAACGAATGCCGTTGACCATGATCCAGGGCCCATTCCAACTCCAACATGCCATCGGATCCAGAACCCTCCCGAAAATATTCGGCACACAATCCCAGCAGTTTTTCCACCTCCGGATCCACCACTCCATCGCTCTGACATATGGATAGACGATGGGGACGCCAGGAGCTCTCTGCAGGTGGCGTTTCGGCCAATGAGTCTGTGATCAAATCGGGTCGTTTGTAATTCGCAGAAGGATCGTTTGGGGTTGGGGACGAAGCACAGCCCACCAGCAGTGAGCTGAAAACAAGAATCCCTACCACCACCAGGGCCAGAAAAGGCCTGGCAAGACCGACCAAATCAATCAGTGACTGATTATTCCTGATTTGAGCATTTTTCACGACGGCTATTTTCCTTTCAGGGAAGGGTCAAGAGCCAGGACTTTTTCCCACTCCCGATCCGCCTCATCATTTCGGTTTAATCGTTGCAAGATTACAACTCGGTTATTCCTGAACACCACATTGCTGGGAGCTAAAGCAATAGCTCTGTCCACGGCCACCAGTGCAGGAGTGTAAAGCCCCCCGGCCATCAGGTTGTGACTTGCCTGACCCCAAAACAGGGCATCATTCAGGGCGGAATCGGGAAGCAGGGCTTCATGGCCAGCTTTCCCCAACAAATCCACAACGAACAGACTGTTTTCAGTTTTGCCAAGGCGACCTTCGGCAGCCAGCAATTGCTGCAACTCGTCCAAAGGCAGACTCGCCAGGGGATCGGTCATCAGCAAATCCACCACTGCTTGATCCTGGCCGGAATCCAAAAGGGCCTTGAGCAGATTTCGTCGGGCCACCCGGTCCCCCGTTTCCTGCCACATTCTGGTCAAAGGAGCAACGGCCTTGGCTGGTTGGCCCACTGCAAAATAATAGCGCGCCAGGACTGGTTGAACCTCAAGACAATCTCCACACAGACGGGCGGCGGTCTGGATTTCCCTTTGGGCATCCTTGTGGATGCGAAAATCCAGAAGGAGTTGCCCGTACTCCAGACGTGCCATGGCATTGCCAGGTTCAAGATCCACCACTTGTTGGTATTCGCTCAGGGCTCTGCCTTTTCGTCCGAGGGCCAGCAGGCAGGCTCCAAGATTGCGATGGGCCTGGGCATCGTCAATGCTGAATCGCACTTGGTTTTCAAGCATCGGTAAAGCCAGTTCTGGTTTTCCTTGCCGCAACAAGGCAATGGCCAGACGATTTTCAACCTGGTGTCCCCAATGGGGATCCTCACCGAAAGTGGCGTGCAGTTTTCGCGCCGAGATCACGGCTTCATCATGCAGGTCACTGGCCAACAAACTGTCCACCAAGGCGATCCCTCGCTGAACTTGCAGGAAGGTGTCTTCTGCCTTTTCGCCGTATTCAGAAGCGACAATTCCAGCCCAAAAGACCAGCAACATCACAAAAACCAGCAGTATTCTCATGTTTTTTGACATTTTATTCCTTAAATCAGCATTGGACTAGCAAAACCCTGACAAATCCTAACTCCCTTTGTAAATTAAGGAGTTAGCCCAATCAGGACGATGCTCACACACCCTGAAATCCAATATACAATGAGGCAATCAGGTAGGCAATCATTGACGTTTGACCCCTATTTGTGTTAAAATAGTCTTAACCTTTGCACCCAATATCCCCCAAGATCCACCAGGAGACATTTGTGCGCTTCTCGCCCACGTGCAAGCCCCTTCAAAGCGGCTCACTCAATATCCATGGCTTGATGGTCATATTTTTCCTTTTGCCTACCCTTTTTGCAGCTGGTTCGGCCCAGGCCCTGCTGCGGTTGGATTTCGAACAAAGGTACTTCACCCACCAGGATCGTCAGGTGTGGGATTTCAGCATTGTACGGCCGGACTCGGTTTACCACATTTTTTATCATACCATCCATGAAAGCACCCCGCACGCTTCCCACGCTGATACCATCTGGCACAGCACCAGCCAGGATCTCAAGCACTGGACTGTTCAAGGACCGATTCTGGTAGTCGGTCAGGGTCCATGGGATTCAGGCGCCATCTGGGCTCCTGAAGTCTTCTTCGACGAAGCTTCAGATTTTTGGATGATGGCCTACACGGGCTGTGATGACGACATGAACCAACGCATTTGCATGGCAGAATCTCCCGACCTTTTCAACTGGACCAAGTTGGATGCCAATCCTGTTTTGGAGCCGGACCCCAGTCAATACGCCTGGGATCCAGACGGCTCCTGGAGCGATTTCCGCGATCCCTTCATCTATCGCCAAGACGATCTGTGGCATATTCTGGTCACGGCCAACCAATGGCTGTCCGGAGCCACAGGAGTGCTGTATCACGGGGTATCAGACGACCTTTTGAACTGGACAGATGTGGGAATACTATTTGAGAATGATGGTGCCAATCCCTGGAATGCATTGGAGAGCCCTCAATATAAAGTCAACGGAGACCACTACTACCTGTTTTTTGGTGAATTTAACGCCGGCGGCTTGAGTGTGATTTCCAGCCGCACTCCCAACACTTGGACCATGGCCAATCGGGAGACCTTCGACTCTGGCTACGCCCCGGAAATCGACGAATTCGACCCCGGCATTCATATCGTTTCCCGTCTGGCCCCTCAGCGCCATCCCCAGACAGAGATTCTGTCTTATGCTGTTCGCCTGGACACCTTCTTGTTCAACCAGGATGGATCAGTGGATGTTTACCGGGCTCCCCCGCTAGGTGACAACTGGGAAACCTGGAGCGGTATTGGTTGTCTGGGCAACCCGACATATGGTGATAACCCCGAATTCAGGGGTGAAGAACCGGCGGGCACTGTGGGCAACAGTTATTTTGGCAGCTCGGAATACTACCAAGGTCCTCTTTCTGGGAAAGGGGCCCCTGGATCGCGCCTTGGTGACGGGGCCTGGGCCGACCTGAGCAGTTTTCCCTTTATTGCCACCGGTGACCGCATCGAATTGTTAGTCGGTGGCGGGTATTACCCCGAAACCTGTTTTGTGGCTCTGGTTGACGCCGCAACCGACGAAATCATTTATCGGGAAACGGGTAACAACCAAAACCAAATGACCCTGCGCACCTGGGACCTGACCCCTTACCAGGGCCAAATGTTCTACATTCAAATCAAAGATGACGAGAACCAGGAGATGGGCTTTATCAATGTGGATGAAATCATTGAAGTGGTCGATTTCCAATCCAGCGTCCCGGGTCCTGATCCGCGACAACTCCTGGAGAACCATGGAGCCTCTCCCAACCCATTCAACCCCATGACTATGGTTCGCTTTTCACTTTCCCGTGATCTGGATGTGCAGGTTCGAATCCATGATGTCAGAGGCAGGGAAGTTTGGGCCAGTGGGGTCGTGCAGGCAACGGTGGGGGATAACTTTGTTGCCTGGCAGGGTGAGGATCACTCTGGCCAGCCATCACCGGCGGGGACTTATCTCTATTCCATCGAAGCCAAGGGCTCCATTGCCGCCAGTGGAAAACTTTCGCTGGTCAAATAACTCTTCAAATAGCTCTTCATGAGCCCTGGTTATTGCCGATAACCAGGGCATGAAAACTCTTGCCAAAAAAACCTTCGTTTCAGACCTGGTTGAAGAAATGGGCAGTCTGCCCTCAGTGGCAGCCCAAATCGTCAGCATGACCTCCAGCCCCGATTGCGATCTGGGGCAGTTGACCAAAGTCATCATCAGCGACAGTGTCATGTCCATGCGCTTTCTGGCCCTGGCCAACAGTGCAGCGCTCAGCCGTGGAAATGAAGTGCGAAACCTGAGGCAGGCCCTGGTGCGTTTAGGGTTGCGCAGGGTAAGAAATGTCGCCCTGTGCATGGGAATGCACGACATGATGCCCGCCAGTTCGGATCCCGGACGATTGGACATGTCCGAATTCTGGAAGTTCAATTTGGCCACCGCCAGTTGTGCCCAGGGTCTGGCCTGGCAAAAAGGAACCGCCTCGGATGATGACGCCTGGTTGGTGGGAATTCTCCACAGCATCGGTGTTGCCTCTCTGGACCAAAAAGCCCACCAGGATCTCCAGGCAGCCTTGGAAATGGCCCAGGTCAAAGCCATCACTCTCATCGATGCCGAAATGTTGCAGCTGGACTATCATCATGGAGAACTGGGCGGTCGCCTGCTCACCAATTGGAATTTACCCCAACTTTTTTGTGACGCCGTGGAATATGCCGGGGAGGATTTCGAAGAAAATGAAATCACCTCTGAAGCATCCACCCTCATCGACATCCTCAAAGACTCCATCGCCCTGGTCCGGGCCATTGGTTACGGAACCAATGGCGATGGTACAACGCCAATTTCCCTGGACGAGGCTGCTGATCGGCTCCAACTGGAAGAGCCGGCTCTGATGGCCCTGGCAGCCAAAGTGGACCGTGAAGTTGGCTATATGGCACGAATTATGGGCCTCGACATCCCCGAGCACCTGTTCCAGGAAACCCTTCAGGAATCAAGGAAACAGGTGGTTCGCCTGGGCATTGAAGGATTCAGCGATTCCCTGGCCAGAGAGAACCTGGAAAAAGAAATGTCCATGGCCCGGGAGATTCAGCAAAGACTGTTGCCCACTGATACTCCCGACCTGGATAGCTACGAACTTTGGGCAGCCAACCATCCATCTTTGCATTGCAGTGGTGATTATTACGATTTTTTTCAGGTCAAAGACGGTGCCTGGGCCGTGGTCATCGCCGATGTTTCGGGAAAAGGTTTGCCCGCTGCACTGCTGGCCAGCAATCTGCAAGCCAGCCTGCGAGCCCTGGCACGGGTGTTCAACGATCCTGGAGATTTGCTGGAAGCAGTCAACAACGCCCTGCACGAGAGCACGGATCCCGAAAAATTCGCCACGCTTTTCCTGGCCGTCCTGAACAAGGAGGGCACCGGTTTGCGTTACGCCAGCGCCGGCCATAACCCTCCTCTGGTTCTGCGCAAGTCAGGAGAAAGTGAGTGGCTCAAACCTGCCGGCACTCCTCTGGGTATGTTCCCGGATATGACTTATCCGGTGATGGAAGTCGACCTGGGTCCCGAGGATCTGGTGGTATCCTATACTGATGGGATCACTGAGGCTGTGGACAAGCACGATGTGGAGTTTGAAGAAAAAGGTTTGGAAGAAGTGGTTCGAAAAACTCAAAGCAACGACGGTGATACCATCATCAAACAGGTAATCGCCGAAGTTTTGATCCACGTCAGCACCAACAGCCGCAGCGGGCTGGATTCCCTGGTGGAAAATTGGGATGAGCCTGAGGAGCAGAATGCTGGCGACGATTTGACCATGGTGGTTATTCGCACCCGGGGATAATTGGCGGGTTGATTTTTTGAATCTTGTCCAAGGACAGCAAACATTTTAGATTGGGCTCTCCCTCTGACCAGACGGAGAGTCTTTTGATTCCTGCCAAAAAAATGTATCCCTTGCGCGAAGAGATTGCCAACGCCATCACTCACGGATTTGGCGCCCTTTTAGCCGTGATCGGTTTGATCCTGATGATCCAACGCGGGTTGCAGCTGGATGATTCCTGGATCCTTGTCTCAGGAAGCGTTTATGGAACAAGCCTCATCCTGCTGTACACAACCAGCACTCTCTACCACAGTATTTCACCACCCCGCGCCAAAGTGGTTTTGCAGAAAGCTGATCACAGCGCCATTTACCTGCTGATCGCCGGTACTTATACGCCCTTTTCCCTGATCACACTGCGTGGCCCCTGGGGTTGGTCGATCTTTGGTGTGGTCTGGGGTTTGGCTCTCGCCGGAATCTTTTTTGAGTTGGCCTGGCCCAATCGATGGCCAAGACTGTCGCTGGTTTTCTATCTCGGCATGGGTTGGCTTGCTGTTGTGGCGGCCAAACCCATGCTGGCTCATCTGTCATCTTCTGGATTGGGCTGGTTGCTGGCTGGAGGCCTGCTCTACAGTGGTGGCGCCGTTTTCTACAGAATGCGCAACTTGGCCTGGCATCATGCCATATGGCACCTGTTTGTTCTGGGTGGCAGCATTGCTCATTTTTACTGCATTTACCGGTTTGTTTTGATCTGATTTTTCCTGTTTTTTTTCCTCAACTGAGTGTAGGAATGTGTCCGCGCTTATGTTATATTCCTTGGGTTGTGGCCGTCTGGGGATCTTTCAGGGGGAGTTTTTCCCTTCTGACTCAGTCGGCTGAGATCACATTACCCATGAGAACGGAACCGGACAATGACCATCGACCCCAACGAAACTGTGAATCCCGCTCCCGAAGAAGAAGAATCCAGCGAAGATTTTGCCGCCCTGCTTGAAGCCCATGATGCCGAGGGTGATGGTGGTGAAGTTTCTGATGTGAAAATCGGTGCCAAGGTCACCGGAAAAATCATCCAGATCGGTGACCATGAAGCTTTTGTGGATTGCGGTTTCCGCAACGAATTACCCATTTCGGTGGAAGAATTGAAGGACGAAGAAGGTCAACTGCAGCACAACATTGGCGACGAGATCACCGCCCATGTGCAAAAAGGCAATGACGGTCCCAAACTGACCATGGCCATCAATTTGCGGGAATCAGGCCGCAAAGCCCTGATTGATGCCTTTGATGCCGGCACTCCTGTTGAGGGCAAGGTCGGCGATACCAACAAGGGTGGGTTTTCCATCGACCTTGGTGGTGTGCGGGCCTTTTGTCCCTTCAGCCAGATTGATGTGCGCCGAGCCGAGGATCCCAGCATTTTCGTTGGCAAGAGTTTTCAATTCAAAATTCTGGAAGTTTCCGATGATATGCGCAACGTGGTTGTGAGTCGTCGAGCCCTGTTGCAGGCCAGCAGGGATGAAGAGGGCCAGAGCACCCGGCAGAACCTTGAATTGGGCGCGGCCCTCGAGGGTGTTGTCACCCGCCTGGTCCCTTTCGGTGCCTTCGTTGACATCGGCGGAGTTGAAGGTCTGGTTCATATTTCCCAGATCAGTTTCCAACGTGTGGGTGACCCGTCCGAAGTGCTTCAGGAAGGTCAAACAGTCAAAGTCAAGGTTATGGAAATCCAGAACCTTGGCCAGGGACGCAGTGAACGCATCAGCCTTTCCATCAAAGCCCTGGCCAGCGATCCCTGGCCAGATACTGCCGGGTCCCTCGCACCGGGCACCGATGTGGAAGGTCTGGTAACCCGACTGGTTGATTTTGGTGTATTTGTTGAGTTGCTGCCGGGCATTGAAGGGCTGATTCACATATCGGAATTGGCCAACCGCCGCATCATTCATCCCCGTGAAGTTCTCAATGAGGAAGAAAAAATCACAGTGCGGGTTTTGGATGTGGATCTGGATCGGCGCCGAATCAGCTTGTCCCGACGCCAAGCCAGTGATTACGACGGGGACTGAGATAGCATCTTTTCCAGCAAAAGCCGCGGCTCAAGTCGCGGCTTTTTTTTCCTCTCAGGGTTTTTCCTGCCTTAGTTTCACCACTGCAGCAACAAGGCGCTCGGCAGCAAAATCCACTTCTTCTTCGGTTGTAAACCGACCAAGACCAATGCGCACACTGGCGGCTGCCTGTTGGGCAGTCAAACCCAGCGATAGAAGCACCGGAGAGGGACCCGGTTCAGCACTGCGGCAAGCAGAACCTGTGGAAAGAGCCAGCACAGCGACCCGAGGCAGAAGTTGCGCTGAACGGATGCCATCGAAACGAATATTGAGATTGCCCGGCAAGCGCGAATGGGCGGATCCGTTGAGATCAACACCCGGCAATTGCTCTTCAAGACGGTGCCATAGCCGATCCCTCAGCTGGCGAATCCGTGCCACTTCTTGGTCTCTGTTCTCCAGGGCCAATCGGCAGGCTTCACCAAAAGCGGCAATCCCGGGAACATTCAGAGTACCCGGCCGCAGTCCATTTTCCTGTCCCCCACCAAATGACAAAGGCTGCAAAGGTAATGGAGGATGGGTGCGTTTGACCATGAGGGCACCAACACCCTTGGGACCATATATTTTGTGAGACGAGATGGAAACCAGGTCCAGTCCCATGCTCGTGACATCCATGGCCACATGGCCACAGGCCTGGGCCGCATCCGAATGGAAAAGGACGCCTCGGTCGCGGCACAGCTTTCCTATTTTTTCCAGAGGCTGCAAGGTTCCGATTTCATTCTGGGCGGCAATCACCGAGACCAACGAAACCTGGTGGTCATGGACAGAGCCCAGATTTTTTTCAAGAACCTCAAGTTGCAGCAGACCATCCTGATCTGATGGGACCCGGACCACATCCCAGCCCCGCTGCTCCAAATGGTCTAGAGGCTCGGAAACGGATGAATGTTCAAGGGTGGAAGAAATAATTTTGCCGGGTTTTGTAGATGCTGCCGCAATGCCCAACAAGGCCAGATTGTTTGCTTCGGTGGCACCACTGGTGAAGATGATTTCCCGAGGATCGGCCCCCAACAATTGAGCAACCTGATGGCGAGCATTTTTGACAAGGGTTTGAGCCGCCCAGCCAAAGCTGTGACCTTCGCTGGCGGGGTTCCCAAAATGATCTTTTTGCACCCGCTGCAGCACTTCCAGCACCGCAGGGTCCATGGGAGTTGTGGCATGGTTATCAAGGTAAACCGGTGTGCGAACGGCCAAGATATTCTCCCGGTCAGCGACTGAGTTCCAGCATGCGGTTGATAGGGGTCAGGGCCTTGGCGGCCAACTCCGGGTCCACCACAATTTCCGGTGTGCGATCCCTCATGCAGAGATACAATTTCTCGAGGGTGTTTTTCTTCATGTAAGGACATTCGTTGCAATTGCAGGTTTCATCGGCACCCGGCACGGGAATCAATTCCTTGTGGGGATTTTCTTTTTGCATTTGGTGCAGGATACCTGGTTCGGTAACGACAATAATCTGACTCGCCTCGGTTTCCCTGGCAAAAGTCAAAATGCTCGAAGTGCTGCCGATGTGATCAGCATGTTGCAGGACCGCCTCCGGGCATTCGGGATGAGCGGCAACTTTGGCAGCCGGGTGGTTAATCTTGAGTTCCACCAACTTTTTTTCGTTGAAGGTCTCGTGCACCTCGCAGGAGCCGGGCCAAAGGATCATTTCCCGATCAAGGGAACTGCTCACCCAGGCGCCAAGATAACGGTCGGGGGCAAAGAGAATAGGTTGTTCGGCAGGAAAACTATCCACGATTTTAACCGCGTTGCTACTGGTGCAGATGACATCACTCATGGCTTTGGTCTCAGCGGAACAGTTGATATAACTGACAACCTTGTGGCCGGGGTACTGGGCCACAAAGTCCCGGAACTCCGCGGGCGGACACCCATCGGCCAAACTGCAACCGGCTTCCAGGTCCGGCAGCAGGACTTGTTTGTTCGGATTGAGGATTTTGGCCGTTTCAGCCATGAAGTGCACCCCGGCAAAGACAATCACCTCGGCATCGGTCTCGGCTGCGCGCTGGCTGAGGGCCAGACTGTCCCCCACGAAATCCGCCATATCCTGGATCTCCGGCTCCTGATAAAAGTGGGCCAGAATGACGGCATTCAGGTCCTTCCGTAAGGATTGGATTTCTGCAATCAGATCAAGTTCCGAGTTGATGGAATTGTTGTGGGTATTGCTCATGACCAAAAAACTCCCGGAGAAGTGAAAATCCCAACACTCATGCACCGCACCTCAAAGTGGGGAAACAAGAGTATTTTCTGACATTTACTGATAATCTTGTCATGAAGCCAGCAAACCGCAAACAACTTTCACTGGAATATTTTGTTGGGTGTGGACTTTCTTCGGGGCAATGCTTACTATTTATACGTTGTCAAACGGCCTCTGCCTGCTGACGGGCATGGTCTACCGGTCAAATCCCAGGGTTTGATTGGAGTCGGCAGATCGGTCGTTTCGGTCTCTCCACCCACTGAACGTGAGGTTATTGAACCAATGAAGCTTTTTGCCTCCGCATTCTCCGGAACCCACGCCCGTTGGTTCCGCCTTTCGGTTGCACCATTCCTGCTGTGCACTGTTTTGGGTCTGGCGCTCTTCGGCGCCGGCTGTTCCAGTGATTCCAGCGAGGAAATCATCTTTGACACTCCTCCACCTGAAGATGAAATGAATTGGATTTTCGATGTCTACGGCAACTCTGCCGATGATGTTTACGCCTGTGGCAACAGAGGCGCCATGTTCCATTTCGATGGTTCATCCTGGAGTTATGTGGACATGGGAGTTGGGACTCCCATCACCACGGTATGGGGTCCTGGTGACGGCACTCTTTTTGCTGCGGGACACAATGGAAAACTTTGGCAAAACAGTGGTGGAACCTGGAGCAGCATGAGCAGTGGAACCAGCCACAACCTTTTCGGTCTGGGGACTTTTGACTCTTCTGTCCATGCCGTGGGTGAGAACGGAACCATACGCCGCCTGAGTGGCAACTCCTGGATCTCTGCGGATAATATCGTAATTCTGCGAGACCCAGAAAGCTTTGCCCCCAAAGACACCCTGAACCTGCAAGAAGACGTTCCTTCAGTTATTACCGTCAACCAGCATTTTCTGGGTGGCGCCTACCACCTTCCTGATTTTGAGGGTGAATACATTGGCTTGGCGGGAACAGATGGCATGGTCCTGGCCATTGATGCGGAACCGGAAATATACGATTGGCGCTTGCGGCCTGTTGGCACAGACCAGTTTTCCGAAGCCGAATGGGTCACTGCCGCTTCAAACAGTGTTGTCAATATTGAAGACAACTATCTCGGTACATCTGAAGGTTGGATTTTCCGAACCAGTGAAGGTGACGCAGGGGAATTGGTCATCTCACTTATGAACCCGGATGTTACTTCTGATCAGGGTTCCGGGATCCGGGATATGTGGCTGGATGCCAACAGCAATCTTTATTTTGTCACCGATGACGGCGACATGGGCTTCCAGACCCGAGATTATAATTTTGGTGAAGGAATTGGGGAGCGAAAGATGTTCCCTGTTACTCACGCCGGCCTGACCAGCATCTGGGGTGCTGACACTGATCATATTTTCATGTCCGGTTTTACTGAGAACTCACTCATTCAAGCCAGCATGGATTTTTCGGATACCTCTCTGGTTTTCACCGTAGTGCCTTTGGAATTCCCCAACAAGGGCGGCCAAAGCATTGGTATGTTTGAAGACCATCAGGGTTTGCCGCGCTACTAGATCAAGAGGGATCTCGCGGTTGCTTTTCTCATTCTTCCCCGATAGCCCGGTTTCTTTCCTGAAACCGGGCTCGTGTTCGCCAACCTGGTTCGCAGGAGGTTTTTCATGTCATACCAGGGTCTTAAAAACAACCAGGCAGTTCGTCTGGTGATCACGCTTGTTTTCCTTCTTTGCTCATCGATGGCTCTGGCTGAATACCAGCCCGACCCCTCGGCCCCAAGATCAGAAATTCCCGCTGAGTACCAATGGAGCAAAACGGATCTGTTTCCTGATATTGCCGCCTGGGAGACCGAACTGGCTGCCCTGGGTGAAGACATCCCCAAACTGAAACGCTTCCGTG
>JAUUYW010000528.1 GCA_030590265.1 Candidatus Krumholzibacteriia bacterium | reverse complement strand
CGATGGCTACTTTATCCCCGATGGTTTTACCATAAAGATTGACCTCGAACTGGCGGGCGTTCTCCATGGGTTTGCCATCGAGGGAGAGCACAATGTCGCCGGTTTTCAGGCCTGCATCGTGGGCCGGACCGCTGGGGAAAACATCACCCAGAATGACTCCCCATTGCACTGGCAGCTTGAGGCCTTCGGCCAGCAGGGGATTCAGAGTCTGGGCATGCACACCAATAATACCCCGCCGAACCCGTCCACTGGTTCGAATCTGGTTGAAGATACTCTGCACGATGTTACTGGGGGCGCTGAAGCCCAATCCTTCACTACCGCCGGACTGGGTAAAGATCAGGGTATTGATGCCCACAACCTCTCCACGGGTGTTGACCAGGGGTCCACCGCTGTTGCCCGGGTTGATGGCCACATCGGTTTGGATGTAGATCATGGGGTTGTCCCGCTCAAGCTGGCGGGCCACGGTGCTGACGATGCCGAAACTGACGGAATTGGTCAATCCCATGGGGCTGCCGAAGGCAAAAACCAACTGGCCCTGGAACAATTCATCCGAGTCGCCCAGGGTAAGGAAGGGGAGGTTTTCACCCTCAATCTTCAGCACGGCCAAATCCGTTTCCTTGTCCACTCCAATGACCTTGGCTCCCATCAGGGCGCCGCCACCGGCAATGATGGACTGCCCGGCAGATTGTCCAACGGCTTCGGCCGACAATCGTACCTGCACCCGTTTGGCTCCTTGCACCACGTGATTGTTGGTGATGATGTACCCGGTGGAAGAAAGGATCACGCCGGATCCGGTTGCCTGTTGTTGACCAAAGACGGCAACGCCCTGAGGCAGCGATCCCATGACCGGACCAAAGCTGGTGGTGTAAATCTGGACCACGGCAGGGCCGACCTTCTGGGTCAGTCCTCTGATGTCATCGCTGAGGCCTTGCAGGCTCCAGTCTTTTTCGGCCCCCAAAACAGGCTGCACAAATACCATCAAAAACAAACAAAGGGCAATGCCCATTCTAACCAGCCGCATGAAAAAAACCTCACGGGAAAAAGAAAGTGACTCTGTAACAACGTCCGACAATCTACTCAAATAAACCTTTGAAGGCAATTCCAGGAAAAGGGGATGTTTTTTAAGACGACTCCTGCCTGGTCGGGACTCTCTTATTGCTGGTCCAAAACCTCCCGCACTTTGGCGACCAGAGCCTGAAGGGCAAAAGGTTTCTGAATGAAGGCTGTATTTTCGTCCAGCACTCCACGATGAACAATCACGTTGTCCGTATAGCCGGACATGTAAAGCACTTTCAACTGCGAATGATGCGTTGCAGCCAGGGAAAACAGTTTCTTGCCGTTCATCTCCGGCATCACCACATCGGTCAGCAGCAGATGCAAAGGACCCTCATGGGTTTCTATCAGTTCCAGAGCAACGGATCCGTTCTCAGCCATCAGGACGGTGTAGCCTTCACGGGTGAGGATGGTATTGGCAAGATCACGCACCTCCTTGTTGTCTTCCGCCAGCAGGATCGTCTCGCAGCTTGGTGTTGAGGATGTTGTGGCTTCGGTGGCAGTGGCCGGGATCAACGATGCATCAGAGGCAGGCAAATACACCTTAAAAGTGGTGCCTTTGCCGGGTTCGCTATACACCCAGATGTTGCCCCCGTGCTGTTTTACGATACCGTAAACCGTTGCCAAACCAAGCCCCGTTCCCTGCTCGCCTTTGGTGGAAAAGAAGGGCTCGAAAATCCTTTCCAGGGTTTCGTCGGAAATTCCGCATCCGGTATCGCTCACAGCCAACATCCAGTATGGACCGGATTTTACACCATGGTGATTGGCCGAGTATTCTTCATCCAAATCCACGGGCATGGTCTCGATGGTCAGGCGGCCGCCATCGGGCATGGCATCGGCGGCATTGACCGTCAGGTTCATGATCACCTGTTCGATTTGGCCGACGTCAGCCATGACGGTGCTCATGTGGGGGGAGGTGACGATTTCAATTTGGATGTCTTCCCGGATGGTGCGTCGCAAGAGGCTCTCAAAGTTGGAAATGATCTGATTCAGATCTTCCGGTTTGTATTCCAGAGTCTGCTTGCGACT
>JAUUYW010000496.1 GCA_030590265.1 Candidatus Krumholzibacteriia bacterium | reverse complement strand
CGTATCACACCTGGGAATGGAATCGAAATACCCAATGAGCAGAACAAACGGAGCGACGAAGAACACATAGTTCCAAGGCCCCAAAAAGCTTCGGGGGGTGGTGGTGGACAACCCCAGATGAATCGTGTCCCAGAAAATGGCCCGGCTCTCTTTCCCGGCAAACCGGGCGCAGGATGATTTCTCCAAACAGATATCCATGGTGCGTTTTAAAGGACGGGCACTCTGGTCTTTGGGTTGAGCATGAGCAGCGTGCCGGTTTTTGAAGTCCTGGATCTTGGTTGGTTTGTACATTTGAAGGGTTGAAATGTAGGGCTGTTCGGCCAGTCGTCGGGGCAAATTCAAGGCCTTCAGAAACCAGATATTCATGGAGGTCACAAGGACACTGCCCATGAGCAGAATCCCGGAACTGCCCAACCATTGCTGGTAGAATTGAACGTCCGCATTTTTCCCCAGATTGATGTAAAGAAAAAACGGAAATACGATCACGGCGGTCAACCACGAAGAGTATTTATAAAGGAAATCAAATATCAGGGTTGTTGTGAAGAACATCATGACCAGGAAGCCCAAGCTCAAGGAATGCACAAGATTTCCAGTGGTGATGGGGGTCAATTCAGGCAGAAAGAAAGCCACCAGGAATGCGCCCAAACCAAAGACCGACATGATCAGAACCTGACTGGAAACCACGGCCCCACCAAGGTGAGGCAAGAGAAACCCCGTACCCCGGATCATCAATTCTTTTTGGGTTTCGGCCACAAAAAAGGCCAGAGTCATGCCGAAAATGGGCAGGCTGGTCATGATGAACCACCAGGAATTGACGTCGAAATGATCCGACACATAGATAGCCGGCAGCAGGAACAATGAAGTAATGGAGAAGACCATCAACCCCAGCTTCCAGTTCTTCGGAAAAATCTTAAAATGCTGATTGAGTAAATTCATGATGGTTCACTTCCCACTGACGATCAGGCGATAAATATCTTCAAACTCCAACCGGCTGATCTTGGCCTGGCAGTTGAGATCGGCCACTTCCCGTTTCACCTGTTCAGCATCGGGGTTGTGTAGTTTAACCATCGCCGAAGCTCCTTGATGATCCAGATGCTTCAACCCGGTCAGCTGAATGTCGGTCTTCAAGACACCACTGAGGCTTCTCAGGGTGACGCTGAAATATTCCTCCCGCAAATCATCCAGATCCTGAAAACAGTGCACCATTCCTTCGTCAATGATCAGCACCTTGTCGATGATTTTCTGCACGTCGGTGAGAATGTGCGAACTGATGAGGATGGTGCGGTTGGGCTCCTGGATCAGTTCCATCAATAGATCCAGAAAATCCTGGCGGACAACCGGATCCAGAGATGCGGCCGGTTCGTCCAGAATCAACAACTCGGGCCTGTGGGAGACTCCGAGCACAATGCTCAGTCGCTGTTTCTGGCCAACAGAGAGGCTGCCCACATTGCTGTTGTCATTGAGTTTGAAATCATCCAAAAGACGTTTGGCCAGGTCTTTGTCCCAGTTGGGATAATGGGCCTGGGTGAAGTCGACGGTTTCACGCACTGTCAACCAGTCCAGCAGCTCACTCTGCTGGCTCACGTAGCCTATTTTTTCAAGTTGGGATGGGGCCAGATGTGCGGCGTTGGTTCCAAAAGTTTCAACACCACCGCGCGATGGTTGCAGCAGGCCGATGATGTGTTTGAAGATGGTTGTTTTGCCGCAACCGTTGGGACCCAGCACACCGACAACGGAACCCGGGGTGATTTCAAGATTGATATCCAGAAGCGCATGATTGGATTTAAAATCCTTGCTGAGATTGCTGATTTTAATCACCGGTTGCGTTGTCATTTCTTCTGACTCCTCTGTTTCTTCTCAAAATCATTGATATGTTTGCGGAAGAGTTTCACGGCTTCATCGGGATCCACTCCCATGCGCACCACCAGGGCCGCAGCTTCGGTCAGCCCATGGGAAGGGGCCTGGCGGCGGTCTTTATCGGCTTGATCAGCATCCATTTCGGCTACAAAGATCCCAACTCCCCGCCTGCGCTCGGCCACTCCCTCGGCCACCAATGCGCTGAACGCTTTGCTGACGGTCATGGGGTTGACCTTTAGCCTTGCAGACAATTGGCTGACGGACTCCAGTTGATCGCCTGGCTTAAGTTGCCCGGTGACCACCAGCATCTTCACCTGGTCCATGACCTGGCGGTAGATGGGAGCTGCGTCATTGGTGTCGATTCTGATCATTGATTCACCGTTGTTGGGGTGGCTTGAGCTATATTGCTATACTAATATACCAAAGAACAGGAGAGGGCGCAACAAAAAAGTTAATTCATGTAATATCAAGAGCATAAGGTTGAAACGTTCCCCCCGGGGGGAACTTTTATGGAAATGTGGTCTTCGTCTATGGCCTGGAGTACACCCTGTTGCTGCTGGGTGTTGGGACCGGG
>JAUUYW010000432.1 GCA_030590265.1 Candidatus Krumholzibacteriia bacterium | reverse complement strand
TGGCTGAAAATCCTTCGCTCTGGTCAGTATGATTTGGTTCTGGACTGGCTCAGTACACCTCGCACGGCCCTGTGGACTATTCTGACGGGAGCTCCTCTTCGTGTTGGATACGATCTGCGGAAGCGCTGGTGGGCCTACAATGTTCGGGTTCCTAGAAATAGGGAGGGACGAGAAAGTTTACGCTCATTCGCTGGAGAGAGTTTTCTGGATCCACTACGTAGCCTCGGGTTGCTTCCAACTCCCTGGACCGATGGAATCGTTGACCAGTCTGGGCTCTCCTTTCCAGAAGGGGCACTTCGTTCCTCTGTTCTGGATTGGCTGGACGAATGGCGAAAAAGGCCCGGGGTCCCCGTTGTTGTGGTAATGAGTGCTACCTGGAGCGCCAAGGCCTGGCCCGCGGCGCACATCGTTGAGCTGTTCAAGTTGATGGGCAAGGAAGGGATGAACCCGGTTCTTGTGACGGGTCCGGGTGACGAAGCACTTGCCGAACAATTGAAAGACCGACTGCCTGTTGAATGCTGGGCTCCACCCACAAATCTATTTGAATTGTTACGGATTCTTCAATCGTCCGTCCTGTTTGTAGGCACCGATTGTGGTGTTCGTCATTTGGCGGCCAGCGTGGGGGTGCCAACGATTACCCTGTTTGGCCCTACGGATGCAGGTGGATGGAACCCGGCGACCCCAAATCATGTTTCAGTCAGGGTGGGGCAGGATTGCTCTCCTTGCGATTTGACAAGTTGCCCTGTGGCGGGCCATCCGTGCATGACGGATTTGTCCCCTGATATGGTATTTAGCACTGTGACAAGAGTGTTGGCTCGGCAAGCGAGAGGAAGGAAAATATGATGGCCTATTTACTATTCACTCCTGCGAGATCGAGCAAGATGTTGATATTCCCTTCCCGGCGGGTCTTTTTGATGATTCTTCTGGTGATGGCCTGTTTCGCTGTCGGAGCCGGAGCGGAGCCTGCTCCCGCCGACTCAAGCGGGGTTTTTCCCGTGGAATTCGGGCCGGGAGAAAAAATGGTATTCAACATTACCTATGGGATCGTGGTGGCAGGAGAGGCCACTCTTGAGATCTCGGGCCTGAAGGAATATCAGGGACACAGTTGTTACAATGTTCAAAGCAAAACGATGAGCAACCGTTTCTTCTCTTCCATTTACAAGGTACGGGACAAGATCGTCAGTTATATCGACACCCAAGATTTGTACAGCCGATATTTTTACAAACGTTTGCGCGAAGGCGATTACAAGAAGAATGTTGAAATCAGTTTTGACCATGAAGCCCAGCTTGCGCGATATTCCAACGGGAATGAATATCCCACCAAGGTCGGTGTCCAGGATGTCCTCTCGGCCTTCTATTTTGTCCGCAGTCTGGACCTGGAGCCGGGAAATGAATATGCTGTTCCTGCTCACAGTTCCCGCAAGACCTACGATTTGAAGGTTTTGGTGCATGGCCGAGAGCATGTTAAGGTGCCTGCGGGGGAGTTTGATTGTTTGGTTGTCGAACCCGTAATCGAAGGTGAGGGGTTGTTCAAGCACGAAGGGAAGCTCACGCTTTACCTTACTGATGACTCCTTGAAAATTCCGGTCCTGATCAAGACGAAGGTTCCTGTGGGAACCATTGATGTGGAATTGAAGGAATATCGTCCGGGTCACCCGCTTCTATCCGGTTTGCCCGCACAAAAAAATCAGGAATCAAGTCCAGAATCAGGTTCGTGAGGTTGGAAGGAATGACCGAAACTACTGATAGTCATTCACTGGTTCCACCTGGAGACTGGTTGCGTGACCGGAACACGGAGACCGGCACCGGGGTGGGGGCTTCATTTCTGATCGGCGCCACACTACTGGCAGCCTTCCTGCGAATCTACGGTTTGATGGACCAATCTCTTTGGGTGGATGAATTACTGACCTGGCAGGCCATTCGGCCCGGCGCCAATCTCCACTTTTTTGAACAAATTTTCGATACGATCCAAGGGCCACTGTACATGTGTTTCATTTGGCCCCTGGTTCGGCTTCAGGATCCGGCCCTCATGATGCGGTTGCCATCGGCAATTGCCGGGATAGCAGCGGTTCCTCTCTTCGGCGTGCTGGTTGATCGGTGGTGGGGACGCCGGGCCGGTCGCTTGGCCGTACTTCTATTCGTTTTGAATCCTTTCCTTATCTGGTATTCCCAGGAGGGAAGGGGTTATAGTTTTCTGATATTTTTCCTGATCGGGCAGGCCTTGGTTTTTGAGACCATGGTTCGCAGGGGGCCTTCCTACAAGGATGCTGTCCTGTTCGGGCTTTTCACCGCCGGGGCGATATTGAGTAATTTATCGGGCCTTTTTCTATTGGTGGGGATGGGCCTGGGAGTTTTAGTCTTTTTCTGGCCGAAAAGTCGCCAAGCCTGGTTGGCCTGGGGGCTGGCTTTCGGGTTGGGTCTGGTTCTGGTTCTGCCTTGGCTTTTGAAAGCCTCGGGGATCTGGGCTGTGGACAGAATTGTTCCGGGTGCTGGAATGGGCACGGTTTTGCGTGGGGAGACAACGTTTACCTGGATGGCTCTTCCGTACTCCATTTACAATTTCTTTTTTGGCAATAGCCTGGGGCCGTCACTGCGGGAATTGCATCAACCCGATCGAATGGCAGTTGTCCGTTCCTACTTGCCCCTTCTGGGAGCAGGCGTTGTTCCGGTTGGGCTCGGCCTGGGCTTCGGGTTATGGCGTCTTCCGCGGCGGCATTCCTTCCTATTATTGTGGATTATCGTTCCCTTGATCATCCTTGTGTTCTTGGCCATGAGAAACGTCAAACCATGGAATCCCCGTTATGTGATGGTTGCGTTGCCCTGGATTCTTGCTCTGGCTGCTCTGGGATTGGCCGGGATGCCGAATCGAATTGGATTTATCCTCAGTATAATTTTGGCAGGTTTGACCCTCTGGTCCCTGGGTAACTATTATTGGAATGGACGCTACGCCAAAGCTGATGTCCGATCTGCCCAGGTTTTAGTGAATGAGCAGAATCTGGATGGTGATCCCATCCTGGTTCCCTCGATCACCCCGGTGTACCGGTTTTACCATCAGGGCCCTGCCGAGGTCCACGGGGTCTTTGACTGGAAGCCATTGACCGGTGCGGAAGCAGCG
>JAUUYW010000178.1 GCA_030590265.1 Candidatus Krumholzibacteriia bacterium | reverse complement strand
GGGGATAACCAGGTGATTCACCTGATGGAAGAACAGAAGAAAATTAAGAACATGGGTGGCACCATGAGGCTGGGATCCTGGCCTTGCACAATCAAACCGGGCAGCCGTGCCTATCATTGCTATGGCGAACTTGAAATCAACGAACGGCACCGTCACCGCTATGAAGTGAACAACGAATTCCGGTCGCTTTTTGAAGAGGCCGGTGTGGTCTTTTCCGGAACTTCGCCCGATGGTGATTTGGTTGAAATCATGGAGCTGCCGACCCATCCATTCTTCATTGGTGTTCAGTTTCATCCCGAGTTGAAAAGTCGTCCGCACCGTTCCCATCCCTTGTTCCGATCCTTTGTGGCGGCGGCGGTTGACCATCAGGAATTGCAAAGGGAAGAGGCAGCCAAATTGGCCGAAGAACTGGCAGGCGATGGCAAGGATGAGGAAGATGCCTCCAATGTCTCAAGGAGTGAAGCATGAGCATCGCTACACCAGTGCAGTTGCGGGATCATCGAATCGGTTCCGGCCAGCCTTTGTATATTATTGCCGGGCCTTGTGTCCTTGAAGATCCAGACGAGATGCATCAGGTGGGAGAGTACCTCGCTGGTGTTTGCCAAAAATTGGGAGTTGGTTTTTGCTTCAAAAGCAGTTTCACCAAAGACAACCGCACCAGCAGTGAATCCTATCGGGGACCCGGCCTGCAAGAGGGACTGCGTCTGTTGCAAAGCATTGGCGATGCCTGCGGCGTGCCCGTGCTGACCGATATTCATCATCCTGAAGAGGCCGAAGCAGTGGGACAGGTTGCCGAGATCCTGCAAATTCCCGCTTTTCTTTGCCGACAAACTTCTTTGTTGGAGGCGGCAGGTCGTACCGATTGCATCGTCAACATCAAGAAAGGGCAATTTCTGGCGGCCGAAGATATCCGCCATGGGGCCGGCAAAGTGGAATCAGTTGGCGGCAAAAAGGTGATGTTCACCGAACGAGGAACTTTTCTGGGTTACCGCGACCTGACTGTTGATTTCCGGTCGATCCAGATCATGCGGGCCCTGGGCCGACCGGTTGTTTTTGATGCCACTCATTCCGTGCAATCACCCGGCAGCACAGGCACTACTACAGGTGGAACACCGGAACTGATTCCCTTGCTGGCTCGCTGCGGAGTCAGCGCCGGCGCCGATGCGGTTTTCCTTGAAGTGCATCCAGAACCGTCCCGGGCAAAATCCGATGCCGGCAGCCAAATGCCCTTGGAGAGTTTTGAAAAATTGGTTGGCGAATTGATCAAGTTCCGCGCTCTGCACAACGAGGTGGCGGAATGACGGCCATCAGGAAACCCACTCAATGGCCACCCATGTCTGCAGAGCAATACCGTTTGCAGGCTGTGGAATGTCTGGGTGAGGACCTGACAGCTAATTTTGCCGATATCAAATTGATGGTCTTCGATTGTGATGGAGTGCTCACACCCGGCAACCTGATCTACGGACCTGCGGGTGAAGCCTTGAAAGAATTTCACAGTCACGACGGCCTCGGTTTGGTCATGGCCCGCATTGCCGGCCTCAAACGAGCGGTGTTGACCGGCCGCAACAGCGAAATCGTTTCCCGGCGCTGCACTGAACTGCGTTTTGACAGCATCAAACTGGGGCGCTTCGACAAAGTTGGTGCCTTGCAGGAAATCCTGGACGAGACCGGGTGTGCTCCTGAAGAAACTCTCTATATGGGTGATGATTTGATTGACCTGCCAGCCATGCATCAGGTTCTGGTGGCAGTGGGAGTGCCCAATGCCCCGGTGGAGATTCAGGATTTTGCCCATTACATCACTTCGGTCTCCGGTGGTCAGGGAGCCGTGCGCGAGATCACGGATCTGGTCCTGAAAAGCTCCGGTCTTTACAGCACGGCTTTGCTACGACTGCTGGACAAGGCCTGGCATCCTTCCCAAAACGAACTTTCGTCCGACGAGGAGCTGACCCAATGATGAAGCCATCCGGTTTGCCCTTGTCAGAACAAGATGCCAGCAATGAATCGATCCTTGCCATGGGCCGCGAAACCTTTGCCCAGGAAGCGGAAACCCTGAGGGTTGTTGGTGAAAGCATCGACGACTCTTTTGTTGACGCGGTGCGGCTTCTCTTTGGCTGCCAAGGCAGGGTTCTCACTACAGGGCTGGGGAAATCCGGCAATGTGGCCCGCAAATTGGCTGCCACCCTGACCAGCACCGGAACGCCCAGCAATTTCATCCACCCGGTGGAGGCAGCCCATGGTGATTTGGGTGTTGTTCGCCCGGATGATGTTCTTATTTCCCTCAGCCGTAGCGGCAACAACGGTGAGGTCGTCTCGTTGATTTCCCGGTGCCGCAGTTTCGGCATGAAGGCCATTGCCATCACTGCCGGGGCCCAATCCGAAATGGCCACTGTCAGCGATGTCGTCTTGTTTACACCCGTGGAAAAAGAGGCCTGCCCCCTGGATTTGACACCAACCTCCAGTGCCGTGGCCGCCATGGCCATGGGCGACGCCCTGGTGGTGGCCTTGATCAAATTGCGCGGTTTTCGCAGTGAAGATTTTGCAGCCTTTCACCCTAGCGGGGTTTTGGGTCGACGTTTGCAAATCAAGGTCTCGGACCTGATGCACACTGGTGAAGAATTGCCAGTGGTGGAACAGAACCTGACCTTGCGTGAGGCCCTGCCCGAGATCGTCGGCAAACGACTTGGTGGTGTGTGTGTCGTCAATGACCAAGGTGAATTGGCAGGTCTTTGTGTCGATGGCGATGTCAAACGCATCCTCCTGGAACGGGAAGATGCCCTGGATCAACCAATTTCCCAGGCCATGAACCCGCAGCCCACCACCATCGCTGCGGATACTTTGGCCTTTACGGCTTTACGAATAATGGAAAAACGGGTTGAAGGCCCGGTTACGCTGCTTTTGGTTGTGGATGATGAAAGTCGCCCTGTGGGCCTGTTGCATATCCACGATATTCTGCGAGCCGGAGTTCTTTGAGCAACGGATCCCAGCACAGTGGGATCCAGGTCCTGGACCCGGTCATTTTATATCTGTTGTTGCTCCTTCAATTCCCTGCTATTACAATGGTATTCCAATGGTTGAACGTTTGGCACAACTTGTGCTATACAAGGATCCAGGTCTGTGGCCGGAACCGGATCCGCCTGGCCCTGTTTGATACCGAAAGGTGGGGCATTGTACTCTGAGGCCGCCACATCCCTACCCTGGTGGCGCCGGGCGCGCCGCCGGTTTTATCACCGGGTTTTGGTGGCCGTGCTTTGGGGTGCCGAACGTATTTCCCTGGAAAATGGCCGTCGGTTGGGTCGACTTCTGGCCCGGACGGGGGCACGCTTGCGACCCGGGGACCGTCAACGGGCGTTGTCGAATTTGGCTCTGGCGTTTCCTGAGCTGGACGCTTTGGCCCGGCAACGAATCTTTGAAGACTCGGTTCTGGCTTTGGGCGATAATTTTCATGATACTCTTGCGGCACCGGCCTTGTTGCGAGAGGGCAACTTGCTGAAGGAAGAAGCCGTCGACGATGGTCCTGGTTTGATGCAACAGCTTCAGGAACTTGCCCTGGGGGGGCGTGGCGTTTTGATCCTGACCGGGCACCTGGGTTGTTGGGAATTGTTGGGTGGCTGGATGGCCCAAGCTGTTGCCCAAGCCGGGTTGGGACAATTGGCCGTGGTCACCGGAAGCATTCACAACGCCCCGGTGGATCGATTGGTTCAGGAACGTCGTTTGGCTTTGGGCATGAAATTACTCCCGCGCAGTGGTGGAGCAGCACCTTTGCTTCGACACCTGCAAAAGGGAGGAGTGGCTGCAGTATTGCTCGACCAGAACACCAGGGTTGAAAATATTCCGGTCCCATTTTTTGGGCAGGACGCTCCAACTCCGGTGGGTTTTGCGCGCATTGCCCGGCGGTATGGGATACCCATTTTTCCCATGGCCCTGGCCCGCAAGGGTCACCACCACGAAATCAGGCACGGTGCGCCCTGGATACCTGATGAGAACGCTGGTGAGGATGAAAATTCCTTGTTGGATCTGTTGCTTTGGTGCAACCGAAGTCTGGAAGAATTTATTCGTCGGAACCCAGCCGAGTGGGTTTGGTTTCACCGACGCTGGTCCGATCACAACCAACCACCTCCCTCTTGAAGGGAACCTGGTGTCCGCATGAAATTGTGCAGAAATTTCAACAGCATATTTGGAATGGCCCTGGTAGCCCTGGTTATGATGGTCCCTTTGGCCGGTTGCCGCGAGGAACCTGGAGAGGGCCCGGTTGTTGTTGAGAAAACTTCTGCGGATGAGGCTTTAATAAACAAGCAACCCATCCAGCAGTTTTTTGATTACCGGTTGGTAGAATCCAACGCCGGTGTTCGCCAATGGGTCCTTGTCAGTGACCTGATGAACAAATATGAAGGACAACGTGACGTCCTGTTGGTGACAGTTCACCTGGATTTTTATAAAAACGGGGCTCACTTTTCCACCCTCACCTCCGACAGCGGCTCGGCCAACCTGCGAACCAATAACATCTTCACCTGGGGCAATGTGGTGGTGGTGACTGATGACGGTCGCCAGCTGGAAACCGAAGAGCTTTATTTCGACAATGAAAAACAACTCATTCACAACGATGTTTTCGATCGTTTCACGCGGGACGGTGATGTCATCGAGGGAATCGGACTGGAGGCTACGCCTGATCTTGAGTACATTGAGATTAAGCAGCAGGTGGAAGCCGATGTTCTGGATGGTACCAACGACAGTGAGAACTCAGAAGGTGATACCAGGTGACAGATAATCTCCAGAACAGTCAGAATGATCAGAAACACATACTTCGGGCTGATGGTTTGCGCAAAGTTTATCGTGGTCGGGCTGTGGTGGACGGTGTTGATTTGCTGCTGAAACAAGGTGAGGTGGTGGGTTTGCTCGGGCCCAACGGTGCGGGAAAGACGACCAGTTTCTACATGATTGTAGGGTTCATTTCTCCCGACAAGGGACAGGTGTTTCTCGACGATCAGAACATCTCCAAACTTCCCATGTACAAGCGCGCGCGTCAGGGGATTGGTTATCTGCCCCAGGAAAGCAGTATCTTCCGCCAGTTGACGGTGGAACAAAACGTCATGGCCATTCTGCAAAGCATGAAGATGAAACGCAAAGAGCGGAACGAGCGCATGGATGAACTGCTGGAGATGATGGGCGTGACCCACATCCGCAAAAGTTATGGGTACCAGCTTTCCGGTGGTGAGCGGCGTCGGGTGGAGATCGCCAGAGCCCTCGTCACTCAACCAAAATTCATTCTTCTGGATGAACCTTTTGCTGGCATCGATCCCATTGCGGTGGCCGATTTGCAGACGGTGGTCACCCAGTTGCGCAATCAGGGTATTGGCGTCCTGATCACCGACCACAATGTTCGAGAAACCCTCAATATTACTGACCGCGCGTACATCCTTTTTGAAGGAAAAATCGAACTGTCAGGCAGTGCCGAAGAAATCGTCGCCTCAGATAAGGCCCGGGCCATTTATCTTGGCGAGTCGTTTCGTTTGTAGTTTAATGGAATTGATGGTCCGGGATGGATCCCGCGACCCATGCATACTGTAGGAAGGGAATACCGTGGCCAAACTCGGGCTCCATATGGGGCTGAAACAGACTCAGAATATTGTCATGACCCAGCGCTTGCAACAAGCGTTGAAGCTGTTGCAGGTGCCCACCCTTGAACTGGAGCAAATCCTGCGCAAGGAATTGGTGGAAAACCCACTGCTGGAAGAAATTGATCACGACGAGGAAGTTGAAGACGCCACTGAACTGGACGAAGCGGTACGGCAGGCTGACGATACCGAACGGGAAAAAGATCCGGAGCCTCAGAATGAAGATCGCGACTGGGGCGACAGATTCGACGATGGTTTTCGGGGAATGACCAACGACCGTGGTTATGACGAAGAAGATGAGTTGGAACGCCCCCAGAAATACATTCCCTCAGGACAAGAAGATCTTACTGACCAGCTCCAGCTGTCCATGCCTGAAGGTATCAATCGCACCATTGGTGAATACATTATTGGCTGCCTCGGAGAAGATGGTTTGTTGGCCTGCCCAATTGACGAAATTTCTGCCTTTTTTGAAGTTGATGATGAAGTTGTCGAAGGAGTATTGAAAATTATTCAGGGCTTTGACCCGCCGGGAGTGGGGGCCAGGGATATTCCCGAGTGCCTTTTGTTGCAGTTGGAAGCCAATGGTCTGGAAAATTCCGATGAGGCCCACATCATCCAGCATCATTTTGAGTCGCTGAAAAATCGAAAGTTCAGTGAGATTGCCCGGGAAATGAAAATAACTCCCAAGCAGGTTCAGGAAATTGCCCAGAGTATCGGCGAATTGGATCCCCGACCGGGATTGAGCACCGGCAGCGAAGGGGCCCGGGCCATCACCCCCGATCTTGAAGTGGTGAAGGTGGATGAAACGAGCAATGTTTATGCTGTGCATCTCAATGATACCAACCTGCCCCGTCTGCGCGTCAGCAAAGCCTATGAAGGCAAGACCGGGGCCAATGAAGACGACGTCAAATTCATCAATGAAAAGAAGAGCCATGCCGAATGGGTGATCAAAACCATTGAGCAGCGCCGGCGCACCATGATCAAGGTCATGGAGGCCATTGTCGCCGAGCAGCATGGATTTTTCGAAAAGGGTGCCATAGCCCTGCGGCCGCTGACCCTGCAACAGGTTGCTTCGGTGATCGGGATGCACGAAAGCACTGTCTCACGGGTAACCCGCCAAAAATATGTGCAGACGCCAAGAGGTGTTTTTTCACTCAAATTCTTCTTCAGCGCCGGTTTGGACAGCTCTGGTGCCGAGGGTGAAATCAGTGCCAAGGCGGTCAAGGTCATGATCCAGGACATCGTCAGCGGTGAAAATCCAAGCAAACCTCT
>JAUUYW010000294.1 GCA_030590265.1 Candidatus Krumholzibacteriia bacterium | reverse complement strand
GCTGTAGATATTATGAAGTCTCTGTTCCTACCTTCCTTGCCGAGTCGTTTTTAATCTTCATGCTCGACTCATCCCCAAAATAGAATCCGAAATCCGCGTTGTTGAAACTCTCTTCAGTAAGGTGGAATTTGGGTTTGTCCTTGAATGGCTGACCGGAAGTGGGGCAGAATGTGGTGCAGTTGCCGCATTCATTACAATAATCACCGATATTGATGATCTGATAATTCTGACTGATATCAATGGTCTTTTCGTGAATGATCTCCACGTGGCCGTTGACTCGCACGGCCCGCTCAACGGGCATGGCTACCGGTTCCATCAAGTAATACATATTACTTCTATTGGGGCAAACGGTAGTGCAGACATTGCAAACCAAGTCACATTGCAGGCACCTTGAAGCCTCTTGGGCCGCCTCATCATCACTGAGTGTGCTCATGAAAAGATCAAAGTTGATGCGTTCATCGGGTTCAATTTCAGAAAGCCCCGAGCCGAAATCACGCCTGGCCTGCAGGGTCTGCAACTCACCCAGGTTGACATTCCTGATGTCTTCGGGTGAATGGAATTGCAAATGTTCCTTGCCGGCTCTCTTGACGATTTCCACGGCAACTTTTTGCCCATCACCAATGGCGTTGATCAGGCTGGAAGCGCCTCTGTAGGCGTCGCCACCCGCAAAAACATTCTCGATTTCGGTTTCGTGGGTTTTCTCATTCACCGTCATGGAGTTCTGGGGCAGGAAATCCAGCACTACAATTTGACCGATGGCCGGTATCACGATATCGGCATCGATCATGTATTCGGAATCTTCGATTTTTATGGGCCTGGCGCGGCCGCTGTCATCCGGTGCGCCCAGTTTCATCCGGCTCACCATCAGGCCCTTCACCTTCCCGTTTTCCGAGACGATGGATTCGGGTGCGGCCAATTCAATCAGCTGAATTCCCTCTTCCAATGCTCCGCGCACTTCTTCAGGATCACACGGCATCTCTCTTCTGGTGCGCCGATAAACAATGGTAACTTCACCTTCGACACCCACCAGTCGCTTGGCGGTTCTGGCTGCGTCCATGGCGGAATTGCCGGCTCCGATGACAATGATTTTGTCAGCAGGGGGAACCGGTTCATTTTTGCGAACCTTGCTGAGAAAACTCAACTGATCAAACACACCATCACTGTCGATATTCGGGATATTCAGCGGCATACTTTCCTGGGCACCCACTGCAATGTACACATAGTCGCTGTTTGATTTGATTTCCTTGAACTGATCCTTGGAAATACGGGAGTTGAGGTGAGTTTTGACACCCAGGGAGAGAATTCCGTCGATATCCTTTTTCAGCCGTTCGTCATCCAACCTGAAAACCGGGATTCCGTCTGCTGCCATTCCTCCCAGGAAGTCCTTGGCTTCATAGAGGTCAATGTCATATCCGGACAGAGCCAGGAAGTGGGCGCAAGAGAGGCCTGAAGGTCCGCCACCGATAATGGAAACCTTCACACCGTTGGCTGCAGCCGGCTGGGGCGGGTTTCCCTCGAATTTATCCGCGATGTATCGTTTGACTTCCCTGATGAGCAAAGGTTTTTCATAGTTGATTCTGGTGCATTTGGATTGGCACGCGTGATCGCAGACCACACCTTGAACATTGGGGAAAGGATTGGTGGCCAATACCGTTTGGTATGCCTTTTCGAGGTCACCCGTGGCCACATAGTTCAGATAGCGGGGAATTTCCTGGCCGGCGGGACACTCGCTCATGCAGGGAGCCGCCGCACAGTCAAAAAACTCAAGGGCACGGGCAGTCTTGACCGATTCGTAGGGGTATTCGGTTTTGTTGTAGTAGGGTTTATCAGTCACTTCTTCCGCGTAGCTGGCCAGGTTGGCCACAATGGCCTCTTCCAAGCTGTCCTTGCCCGAAGTCTTGAGAATGTATTCGGCAATAGTTGAAGCGCCGACTTTTGCAAAATCCGCCTCAATATTTTCCAGATACTGACTGATTCGTCCATACCCGCCAGGTTTCAAAACATCGGTGCAGATCGTAACAGGCATCAGGCCACACTTGAGAACGTCGGAGATATTGAAACAATCGGCACCACCGGAGAAAGAAATGTCCAGTTGGCCGTTGAAGTCCTTCTGGAGTCTGGCGGCCAGGTTAATACTGATGGGGTGCAGTGCGCGCCCACTCATGTAGACCATTTCTTCGTTCTTGGGCAGCAACTGCCTGACATTTGTTGTTTCAAGGGTGTTGGTCAACTTGAGATTGAAAGCGACCCCGGCCTTCTTCGCACTTTCAGACAAGGCCTTGATCAAGGCTACTCCTGCGTCATATTCCAGATCATGTTCGAAGGCAAGATCCGGCACCACCGTATCAAACCCAAGCTTGTCGTTGAGTATTTCACGGAGTTTTTCAGCGCCCAGGAGAGTGGGATTCAACTTGATGGTGGTATCGAGTTTCCGATCTTCAATAAAATAGCGGCCAATTTTTTCGGTTTCTGCGGGAGGGCAGCCGTGCATGGTGGAGATGGTAATATTGCGAGTAATTTCTGTCGGGATATTCAACTTTTTGATGCGTGGAAAAAACTTGGCGATTTCCTCAACCTTTTTGGCCAGCAAATCGGAACAATCGGCCATTTTGTCCAGGAAGCCCTGGACGGTTGGACTCATGATCCCTTCAAGATTGTAGCCCACACTCATGTTGAAAATAAAACCGCTCTCTCCGGCATCCAGGTTGAACTTATCCCGGAGCACATGCAACATGATCCAGCCATTCAGATATTCATCAAAAGATTGATCCAGCTTCAACTCCTGGGACCATTCGCAATTGTAGCCTTCATCAGACATATCAATGCATGGCTTGGTGACATCCAGCTCGTCCAACACCTGAATTGTTTTCAATTCCATATACCGGGCTCCGGTCAGCCAGGCACAAATGATGTTTTGCGAGAGTTGGGTGTGAGGGCCGGCCGCCAAGCCGATAGGAGTTTCAAGAGTTTGACCGTAGCGCTGCATGGTGAAGGAATCATCGCTTTTTGGCAGGTAAAACAGATCTTTTGAAATACCCAGAATCTGGTCATTCTTGTCGTATTCAAAAACCCACTTGAAGAGCGTTTCCAAAGAAGTACAGGTGAACAGGTCGCTACTCATCTCTTGCCTCCATAGTGGGGGTGTTGGTCTGGTCCCTAAATCGCTAAGATTTTTTCATCGCTTCCCAAAGCTTGTCGCCCATCTGACGGGCGTAGGCCAAAATTTCCGATTCATCCGCGGTCTTCAGAACGCGGTCTTCAACAATGACCTCTCCTTGGGCCACAACTGTTTCCACATGGGAGGAATTGATGCCGTAGATGAAATGCCCGAGGAAGTTCTCGTTGGTCAATTCAGTGGGTGAATCATAATCCAGGACAACCAGGTTGTTGCCTGCATCCCCTTTGAAACCGGCACTCTGGATATAGTGATGCACATTCCTGAATCGGGCGTAGGCGGTGTCCATCCCCGTGCCTTCCACAGGTTGTCCAGACAGGAAGGTTGCTTTTGCGCTGCGCAGCATGTCGCAGTGCATCCCGTCGGTGCCAAGCATGATTTTTTCGGAGATCTGGTTGTAGTTTGCCAATCCCACGTTGTTGTTCAGATTGCTTTCAGTGTTTTGAACAACCCACGAACCAGTGGAGCGAATGATTTCTTTCTCTTCATCATCCAGGTGGATGCAATGGCCCAGAATAGTCTGGGGCAAATCCAAACCACCAGCATCGTGCAACCTTTTGACCACGCGTTTGTTGTGGTCCTTCAGGCAAGCCACCTGATCCGCTTTGTCTTCAGCCACATGGATGTGCAGCCCGGTTCCGTGCTTGATTGCCAGATCAACCGAACTTTTCAGCAGTTCATCGCCAACAGTGAACGAGGCGTGAAGTCCGATATGTCCCTGACCGCCACCAGCCAGATAGCGTTCATGTTCAGCCAGCCCAGCCTCTCGCGGACCCGCACCGTCTCGGTCGGACAATTCATAACACAGCAGGTGAGAGACACCTACTTTGTCAAACGCATCGGCAATGGTGGACAACGAACCCTCAATGTTGAAAGGGGAGGCATGGTGGTCAATGATGAAGGTAATGCCGTTTTTGGCACAATAGAGTGCCGACGCAAGAGCACTGGCTTCGATCATGTCCTTGTCCAGGCACTTGTCGACGTGCCACCAGATGTAGGTCAGGATTTCCTGGAAATTGGTGGGAATCTTTCTGGGGGCCGGCATTCCCCGAGCCAGAGTGGAATAGATGTGATGGTGTCCGCATCCGAAAGCCTTGGTGACAAATTTGCCTTTGCAGTCTATGACCCGGGCAGAATTGTCACCCGCATCCAAATCGGGAATACTGTCGACGAAAGAAATACCGCCAGACACTCCTTTGTCCACCTTGATATGGGTCGTCTTGATCTTCAAGGTTTGCCAATCAATGAACCGGGCGTTCCTCAGATATAGCGACATGATTCCTCCGTCTGTAGAGTTACAAGTGACTATTTTTCCAAAGGGTCAATGGGCAATGAAACCCGTTTTTTCCCATCGAATTTTCGATAGGCACCAGCAGCGGCAGCGGCCGTGGGAATGCAACAGATTTCACCAACACCTTTGGCTCCAAAGGGAGCATCGGTGTC
>JAUUYW010000280.1 GCA_030590265.1 Candidatus Krumholzibacteriia bacterium | reverse complement strand
CGGCCACCTTCACGGTAGTTTCCGCCGAACCAAATCGATCCCCCGCCATGGCCAGCACCATCACGCGCAAGGTGCCATTGAATTCGGGAACGTCAAAGCTGATGTCCTGCCAGCCGGCTTTGCCTTTCAGCAAACCCGACCACAAAGCCACCGGCTTGACCCGGTTGGCCGCCAAAGGATTCAGGCGTTTGGCTCTTTCCGGAGCGGCCATCATGGCCAGTTCGCCATCGCCACCCGTGGAAGATTTCCTTTGCACTTTTTCGAACTCGGGCAACAGCAACGACCAGATGTCGAAACTGCTCACGGACAGTCGGCGACGTTGCAGGAAAAAATCCAGGGCTGACGGGGTTTTGAATCTCGTCAGCTGAAGGATGCCTTCATCCACCGCCGCCACTGTCACCCGAATGGGGTCATTATCCTCGGGCAGGCGCAAACGGATTTTCAGGGCCTTGTGGGGTCGCATCTCTTCGGGTGCGGCCACCTCCACCGGCAAGGTCACCGGCGCGCGGTCCAGCAGGACGGGCACGGCACCAAAGGCGCGGGCCGGAGCGCGAGGATCCAGATCTTCGAGAGGACGCAACAAGGTTGCGGTGAGATAAACATTGGGAGCCATCCCCCGCGGCAAACTCACTTGTACCGTGGTGGTGTTGCTATCCATTTTGATCCAGCGCCGACTGAAAACTTCTTCCCGTTCCACAGTCAACAGCATCAGACCTGGGAAAGGCGCTTCCACCGAGGCGGTGACCACATCCCCATCACCGTAACTTTCGCGATCAAGTTTCAGGTTCACTTTTTCGGGATTGCTCAGGGCCCAGGGCGAATAACCGTAGCCATAAACATAGAAATCGATGGCGCCGCGCACCTTGCGGTCGGCACTTTCCAGAACCAGACGGTAATTGCCGTGGGCGCTGGGGATGACTTCCAGAGCAGTCGGTTCGGCCAGCAGGGAAACCTCGTGCTCCTGCACCAGTTTTTCATCGTATTCGGAAATGTAGTGGAAGTTGCCCTGGCCATCCTTTTTGAGCACCGTGCGCCATTGCCTGCGCATGACTTTCAAACGGGCGCCTTGAACCGCCATGGGAGTTCCATCCAGATCGACCATGACTCCCTCAAATTTCAAGGGTTGGCCCGGTTCCACGAAATCGCTTTCATCCCGACTGAGATTGCGCAAACCAATCAGATGATCCGAGGGGGAGAAGATGACTTCGGCAGTGGTGGAGACCGCCCGGCCGCCACCCAACTCGGTCACTTTCACCAGAGAGGTCATGCGCAACCAGCCCTGATAATCGGCCACCTGGGGCAAAGGAACTTCCCAGCGGGCCACGCCGTCCCGGTCGGTTTTCTTTTGGCCGAGATCTCGGTGAGGCGGCAGCTCGTCACCACGATTTTCACCAAAAATGAACTCTTCGTAGCCGGGAATCTCCACTCTTGTCTTGCGGAACCAAATGCTTGCTTCGGCCAGGCGGTCGGCTGCGGGCGGACCAAAAAGAGTCATGGCCAGAGCTTCGAGCTGGACCTTGTCCTTGGGCCCCACCACGGCAATGCGTTGGTCGTCCACCAACAACTCGGCGCCTACTTTCATGCGGTCGGGAATGAAATCTTCCACCGAAAATTGCGTTTCGCCGAGCCACTCGTACTCACCCAAAGAAAGCATGGCTGTGTATTTGCCGGTCATGGCCCATTGGGGTAAATCGATGTTGAATTCGCCGGTGCCGGTTTCGTCGCACTCCACTTTGGCATTCACAAAATCCTGACCACCCGGGCCGATGATTCGCAGTCCCAGGGGGAAGCCACTCGGCGGTTGCAAACGGGAGTCACGCACCACCCAAACCAGGTGGGCCTTCTCCCCCGGACGATAAATATCCCGATCACCATACAGATAAGCACGGTACCCTTTTTCACTGACGTCGACGCCCCCCACATCCAGATCGGCAGTGCGAATGCGGGTTTGGTCGAAGGCGAGAAAACTCAGGTCACTGCCCTTGGTGGCGGTCACCACAAAGGGCCTGCCGCCGGCGTCATCCCAGCTCAAACCGCTGAAGGAAACCATTCCTTCACTGTCGGTCCGGCCCGAAGCCAACACCTGGTTGTTCTGGCTCATGACCTGGATTTTCACACCCGCCACTGGTTGCAGCTTGCTGATGGACGCCACGGCCACTTCCACCCGATCGCTGGACTGTTTGGCAACAAGTCCCAAATCAGTAGCCACGATCCAGCGGCCATCGCGTCGGGAATAAGAATCCGGGTCGGTGACTTTGAGGCGGAAAATCCCCCGCGAATCCTCTCGCAAGACATCCGTCAAATCAATTGGCGTGACCTGAATCTTGTTTCGTTGACCTTGATCAACGGAGATATCCTCACTGAAAAGAGGCGCGCCCTGATCTTGCAAACCCCAGTTGCGATAATAATCTCGATGATTGGTCAGACGGATTTTCTGGAGAAATGGCACCAGATTGTTGGCGAAAATCCGCTCCACAGTGACGTTGAATTTTTCCAGATTGATGGTTTCGATGCCCACCTTGCCGTCGCCATGCAGGCTGAGATAATTACCCGGCCCGGTGATGCGCAACATGGGATCCAGGTCGCCGATGGTCAGAGTGCGGGTGAATTCCTTTTCCAGAAGCAAACCAGCCTGAGAAACAAGGCTGGCGTCAATGCGCAATTGGTAGCTTTCGCCGAATTGCCACTGTCCCACCAACTCGATGCTGCCCCAACGCCCAACCATCCGCAAACCCTCCACTTCGGGTTCGATGGTCAAAACCGATTGCAGATCTTCGGGAAGAACCTGGTAGGAAAAATTGACGGTGACCACTGGCTGCTCGGCCTGACTGGTGATTTTGACGTTTTGGATTCTCAACCGTTCAATGGCCGGGATGATCTCCTCCCGAAATACGCTTTCGCCCAAGGAGACGTCGCCTCCCACTGGGGAGAGATCACCATCGAGGGTCATTGTTAAGGAAAGATCCTGTCGACCACTTTCAATCTCTTCGGTGCGAAAGGTCATGCCTTTGGACGTGGCTGTTGTTTCGACTATGAAAGCAACGGGGTCGCCATCGAGGTCGATGTGCAGAGCAGCAGCAAATTTTTCGGGGTCCACCGGATAGTTGAACAGGACATTGCCTGTTACCCGATGCCTGCTCGGAACCCCGCCCAATCTGTCCCGGCGCAATTTGACTGATTTGCAACCAAACGGCGCCGCCTGGAAGGCAAATTCCCGCTCACCACGCAACTTGATTTGCGCCTCGGCAAAAAATGAAGGATCCAATTTCAGTTTGTAGGTTGTATTGGGCTCATAAGGTTCGTCAGGAACGAAGACGATATAGTTCGAGCTGATCTGGCGCCAGGTGCCCTTGATTTCCGGGCTGAGCGTTGCCGGTGCCGGATCAAGAGAAGCATTGTTGGGTGTTTCCAGGGGAATTTCGGCCCCTGCAAATCGCAGTCCCATGGTTTGCAAAAGAGTCAATTCACCCGAATCCGGAGTAATAGCCGAAACCATCAATTCATCATCGGACAAGCTTTCGGGAGTCACATCATCAATCCGCTCAAAGCAACCACTGCCCGTCACGGTCAGCAAAAGAACTAGCCACAGAAAGGCCGCAACCTGGGCAATGGGACGGTTCGATTGGAGGCAAAACATGGAAGGCTCCTTTGGAAAAACGGCAGGTAATAGGCACAACAAATAACCCAAACCTGCTCAAATCAGGCGACCTGGGGCGTGACGGTCAAAAATGTCTTTGAATATCGGAACCGGCTGAGCACCAGTTAACCCGGCGAACGTAACATAAGTTCCCGGAGTGAGGCATGGTTTATTATCCGGGAGCTTCCGTTGTGGATATCCTACTTGGATACTGTACGAGAGAGAATTGACAAATTTTTGTCAATAAACTAAGATCTGAAACCCAACGGGTTGGAGGTTCTTGGAATGGAATTCACAATCAAAAACGATGGCCCTGATCGCCAGGTTGATTTGGGCAATGGAGAGCACATCATCGGCCGCCATTTGAGCGCCACTTTGTGCCTGGATGCCAAACCTGTCAGCGGTCACCATGCCCGCCTCAGGATTGATGGCCACCGCCTGTTCATCACCGATCTGGGGTCCACCAACGGAACCATGGTCGAAGGCAGGCCCTTGCGCATTGAGGATGGGGAACTGGAAGTTCCCCCAGGCAGTTGGATCCAGTGTGGTGGTGTTTTGATCCACCAGAATTCCACTGATGAAAATTCCATCCTGGAAACAATGACTGACCAGCGGGTCACCCAGGCCTCATACACTTTTGACCAGGGTTACAGCCCTGCTGCCCGACACCGCATTGCCGACATGCTGAGCAGCCTCTTCGAACTGATTGCCCTGGATGACAGCAGCACGAGCCTCGCCCACAAGACCTGTGAATTTCTGAGCCGGTGGATTTCTGCCGACCGGGTCATTCTCTTGGAGGATGATGGAGAAGGCACATCGGTGAAACCAGCCGGGTTCTGGGCCCGCAGCAGCACCGCCAGTGATGAGTTGATGCTGAGTCACACCTTGGTGCAGAGGGTCATCGACGAGCGCACCAGTGTTTTGTTGAAAGATGTCCAGGACATGGAGCAGGAGATCAGCGACAGCATGGTGATAATGCATTTGCGATCGGCCATGGCTGTTCCGCTTTTCGACAACGAGCGCGTGCGGGGAATTCTCTACCTGGATACTACCGAGCCCTCGGAAGCCTACAACGAAGACCAGTTGCAGATGGTCACCGCCACGGCCAATGCGGTGGCCATCAAGTTGCGCAACCAAAGCATGGCCAGCGAGCTTGCCACTGCGGCCAGGATCCAGCAGGCTATCCTCCCGGATAAACTAATGGAAATCGAAGGTTACGAAT
>JAUUYW010000049.1 GCA_030590265.1 Candidatus Krumholzibacteriia bacterium | reverse complement strand
GATCGAAGCGATGATGAATGACGGTCGCATTGAGAACTTCTCCAAAAAAGAGCAGCTGGAATTCAGCCGTAAATTCGAGAAACTGAACAACAACCTCGGTGGTGTGCGCAACATGACCAAACTGCCCAGCGCAGTTTTTGTCGTTGATACCGCTGAAGAAGAAACCGCTGTCAAGGAAGCCCGCAAATTGGGTATCCCTGTCATCGGTATTGTGGATACCAACTGTGACCCCACACTGGTGGACTTCCCCATCCCGGGTAACGATGATGCCATTCGCGCCATCACTTTGTTTGCCCGGACCATGGCCGAAGCCATCGAAGAGGGTCGCAGCCAGCGCAACGAAGGCGCTGACAAGCCTGTTGAAATGGCCAAGGCACCCAAGGCCGAAGCTGCTGCTGCCAGCGCCACTCTTGATGGTGAAGACAGCAAGGTCAAAGCCGGCAGCGAAGATACGGCTGCCAAATAAATTTGCGTTAGACAATTAGGGCCCGGTCCCAACCCGGGACCGGGCCCTGTTTTCCTGATGAATGGACCGGCAAAACCGGTTCGGACTTTCTCCCGCTTAGCCGGGAGACTCGGAGGAGTCATGGATATCACCGCCAAGATGGTCAAGGAGCTGCGTGACGGCACCGGCGCCGGTATGATGGATTGCAAGAGAGCCCTCACGGAATGTGACGGCGACATGGAAAAAGCCGGCGAATACCTGCGCAAAAAGGGTATTGCCTCGGCTGCCAAAAAAGAGGGTCGGGCTACCAGCCAGGGTCTCGTGGGCAGTTACATCCACCCAGGTGGAACAGTCGGTGTGCTGGTTGAGGTTGCTTGTGAGACAGACTTTGTCGCCCGCACCGACAACTTCCAGGCATTTGTTCACAACGTGGCCATGCACATTGCTGCCGCCAGTCCTCTTGCGGTCACCCGCGAAGAAGTCGACCCTACATTGATCGAGAAGGAAAAAGAAATCTATCGGGGCCAGATGCAGGAACAGGGCAAACCCGAAGAGATCATCGATAGAATTGTTGATGGCAAGGTGGACAAGTATTACAGTGACATCGTGCTTCTGGAGCAGAAGTACGTCAAGGATCCCGATATGACCATCGGCGACTACCTGAAATCAATCATCAGTGAGCTGGGAGAGAATATGCAGATCAAGCAGTTCTCCCGCTTCCAGATTGGTGGCTAGTCACTGCTTGTTAAAGCCCGGGCTTTCTTGCCCGGGCTTTTTTTTTCATCTTCCCGGGTTGCAAATCCAAACGAAAGGCCTTTTGGCTGTGAAATTTACGCGGATACTTCTGAAACTCAGCGGTGAAGCTCTCATGGAAGAAAATGAGCAGTTCAGCCATACAAAGCTATCGAACCTGGCCGTGGTCATTCGCCGAATGGTGGAAGAAGGGGTTCAGGTGGGCATTGTGGTTGGTGCCGGAAACATATTTCGGGCCCGCAGCGCCAACCTGGATATCGTTGATCGGGTTACTGCTGACAACGTTGGTATGCTGGCCACCATCATGAACGCTTCCATTCTCCGGGATTATCTGCGGGGAGAGGGGCTGAAGTCCAAAATACTCAGCCCGCGCGAGGTTCGACCTCTGACTTCCGCTTTCGCCAGGGATTTGGCCTTGAATCTGATGCAGTCCGGCCACGTGCTGATTTTTGCCGGTGGAACGGGCAATCCCTATTTCACCACCGATTCCGCCGCCAGCCTGCGTGCCCTGGAAATCAGTGCCGATGTCCTGCTGAAAGGCACCCAGGTGGATGGTGTTTATGACAAGGACCCGCACAAATACAGTGACGCCAGGCGCTATGAACAGTTAACATATGACCAGGTTATTGATCAGCGCCTGGGAGTGATGGACTTGACGGCGGTGACTCTTTGCAGAGAACAGGGCCTGCCAATGTTCGTATTTGACATCACCGACCCGGAAAGCCTTTTGAAGGCTGTCCGGGGAGAGCAAAAAGGTACTTGGATCAAAAAGGAGTTTTAGGATGAGTTCAGAAATCAAGGAAACTGCGGAAATGTCCATGGACGAGGCTGTCGATGCGGTCAAATCGCGGTTGAAAAAAATCCGCACCGGTAAAGCAACTCCTGCGCTTTTGGACGGAATCACCGTTGAGTATTATGGTGCCCCGACTCCCCTGATCCAACTGGCCACCATTTCGGCCCCCGAGCCCCGCATGCTCACGGTCAAACCTTTCGACCGAAGTGTCATCGGCGACCTTGAACGCGCCATCCAGGCTGCCAATCTGGGTATGAATCCTTCGAGCGACGGCATGATGATCCGTCTGGCGGTTCCCGAACTGACAGGTGAGCGCCGCAAGGAACTGAGCAAACAGGCTCGTGATATTGGTGAAGAAGGCAAAATTGGTGTGCGCAAAGTGCGTCAGGAAGCCAATGAAGGTCTTAAGAAAGAGCAGAAAGACGGTGATATCACCGAAGACGAGTTGCACAAGGACCGCGACGAAGTGCAAAAACTCACGGACAGGTATTGCGCTCAAATCGATGAAGTGATCACCGCCAAGCAGACTGAAATTACCGAGCTGTAGGAAAGCGAACCAGAATGGCTGTTGAACTGGATCCTGAAAAACTGGCCACATTGTCCGATGATCAGCTCTACCAATTGCTGAAGGAGCACGGCAATCTGCCCCGTCATGTTGCCATCATCATGGACGGCAATGGGCGTTGGGCCAAACGTCGGTTTTTGCCCCGCCTGGCTGGTCACAGGGCCGGTCGTCATTCCGTGCGTCGCTGTGTTCGCGCCTGCGGGAAACTGGGTGTGGAAGTTCTGACTCTGTACACCTTCAGTCAGGAAAATTTCAATCGCCCTGAAGCCGAGGTCAAAGCCCTTTGGCACTTCCTTCACGAGACCCTGTCCTCGGAAAGAGAAGATCTCCACCGCCAAAATGTTGTATTGCGCGCAACCGGTGCCCTGGATCAGTTGCCGGGCAAGGCTCGTGATACTCTCCAGCAATCCATCGAAAGCCTTTCGGGCAATAGCGGGCTGATTTTGAATCTGGCCCTGGCCTACGGTGGAAGGCAGGAAATTCTCCACGCTTCCTTGGCCCTGGCTGAGCGGTTGTCTTCCGGAGAATTGAGCCCTGACCAGGTGACCGAAGCCGACTTTGCCCGAGGTTTGTATTCGCCAGAATTGCCAGACCCTGATTTTATGATCCGCACCAGTGGTGAAGGTCGGCTAAGCAATTTTTTGCTTTGGCAGTTGGCGTATTCTGAAATATTGATCACTCCGGTGCTTTGGCCTGATTTTTCTGAACGCGATTTGTTGCTCTCGGTGGCGGACTATCTCACTCGCGAACGCCGTTTTGGCAAGCTCACTGAACCTGTACCAACCAGCCTTCCTGCGGGAGACGAAAGTTTTTTGGATCCAAAACGCTGGATTCGTTTGCTGAAGGTCCGTCCGTGACCCCGGAGCCCAACAATACCCCTGCTGGCCGTCCTGCCGCCTGGCGTCGCTTTCTGAAGGCGGGTATTGTTCCCCGCCTGGCAGTCATCCTCCTGGGAGTTCCTTGCCTCTACCTGGTCACCGATCGTGGTGGGATCTTTTTTCTGCTGCTGGTGGACCTGATCATTCTTCTGGGGCTGCGAGAATTTTACGTGCTGATGAAAGCCAAGGGTTACGAACCATTTGAAGCCCTCGGTTATTTTTGTTCCCTGGCCATCAGCTGGTACGCCTGGCATGAGGGTGTGGTGGTGCCGCTGATTCTGACCGCCAGCCTGTTGGCCATCATGATCCGTGAGCTTTTTCGACGGGAGATGTCCCAGAGCCTGGGACACATGGCCGTCACTGTTTTTGGCATCATGTACGTGGGCTGGCTGGGCAGCCACCTGGTCCTGCTACGGGAGCTTCCCGTGTCTCTGGCCATCCACGAAAATATCGGGGCGCGCTTGGTGTTTTTGGTGGCCTTGCTGACCTGGGCCACCGACACTGCCGCTTATCTGTTTGGAGTGGCCTTTGGACGGCACAAACTCATCCCACGCATTAGCCCCAACAAAACCATTGAAGGAGCTGTGGGCGGGCTCCTTGGCGCGGCTCTGGTGGGCTGGCTGCTGACCCGTGGGCTGGTGCCTTTCGTGACCCCTTTGGCTGGTGCGGTTTTGGGATTGGTGGTGGGAGCCATGGCCCAACTAGGCGATTTGGTGGAATCTCTCATCAAGCGCGATGCCGGAATCAAGGACACCGCCGAATTAATCCCCGGTCATGGTGGGGTCCTGGATCGTTTTGACTCCATGCTGTTCACCGCACCGGTGGTCTATTACTACTTCCGGTTCTTCATCATCTGACCGAAGGAGCGGCCGTGAACCCAGTCCCGGAAAGCCCTTCGCTGTATCCTTGCGGTCGGCCCCTGCTTTCTTTTCCCGAACCTTTGAAATTGGTCATATTGGGTGCCACTGGGTCCATTGGTAAGCAGACCCTGGAAATAGTGCGGGCCAACCCCGAGCGATTGCAGGTGGTGGCCGTGAGCTGTCGTGGCCGGTGGCAGGATTTGATCCAGGAATTGGATTTGTTGAAGACGGCCTGTCCAGCTTTTGCATTGCCCCTGGTGGCTATTACTGATCCATTGGCCCGAAAAGAAGCCCATCATTCGGGCAATTTTGGTTCCAGGCTTTTGGGTGAGGGCTCCGCGGCACTGTTGGAAGCTGTTGAAACACCTGAAGATGTGCATGTGGTGGTCAACGGTGTTGTGGGGGCCGCGGGTTTGGCACCCACTTTGGCGGCGGCCAGGCGAGGGGTTCGCATTGCTTTGGCCAACAAGGAATCCCTGGTTGTGGGTGGCGATCTCGTCATTCGTGAAGTCTTTGAAAATGGGGCTGAAGTATTGCCGGTGGATTCAGAACATTCGGCCATGGCCCAGTGTCTGTCCGGGCGAACCCAGAGCGAAGTTCACAAACTCATCCTGACCGCTTCCGGTGGCCCATTTCGCCAAACCAGCGCTGCTGAAATGGAAAATGTCAATTTGGCCCAGGTCTTAAATCATCCAACCTGGAACATGGGGCCCAAAGTTACTGTTGACTCGGCCACCCTGATGAACAAGGGGCTGGAGGTTATCGAAGCGCACTATTTGTTCTGTGTTCCTTATGAACGAATCGATGTGGTGGTGCATCCAGGCTCGTACATCCACTCCCTGGTGGAATTTGTTGATGGCGCTCTGCTTGCACAACTGGGCACCCCGGACATGAAGCTGCCCATTCAGTACGCAATCAGTGGTGAAAAGCATTGGCCCCTGCCCGGAAGCAGGTTAGATTTGCTGGAAATCGGTCAGCTGGTCTTTGAGCCGCCCGATAGAGAACGATTCCCCTGTTTGGAACTGGCTCGTCTGGCCGGTTTGGCGGGTGGATCGGCGACCATCGCTTTGAATGGTGCCAACGAGGTGGCTGTAGCTGCCCTTTTGGCTGGAAAAATAAAATACGCGGATATCCCGCGCATCATCGAGGAAGTTTTGAGCTCCCAGCCCTCCCTTTCAGTAGCGAGTCTGCAGGATGCTTTGGCTTTCGATACCCAAGCCCGTCGCGCTGCCGAGGCCCTTGTTGCCCGGATTTCCACGACGGCTAGCTGAGAGGTTTGACTTGATCAACATTTGGATGATGGGCATTTTTGCATTCATGCTCACCCTGGTTCTGGTTGTCGTGGTGCACGAGCTGGGACATTTTCTTTTCTGCAAACTCTTCGGAGTCTACGTAAAAACCTTCTCCATCGGCATTGGACCCAAGATCCTGCGCAAGCGCTGGGGCGAGACCGAGTACGTGATTTCGGCCATTCCCTTTGGTGGTTACGTGAAAATGGCCGGCGAAGGCATGATGGAAGAAATCCAGGACACCGGCACCGGGGAGGGACGCAAATATCCCCTGGGTACCGAAGAGGGTAATCTCGAAGCTGCCGGTCTGGATGACGATATTCCGGTGGAACGTCACTTTTACAGCAAACCTGCCTGGCAACGTGGGCTGGTGTTCGTTGCGGGGCCGTTGTTCAACCTGGTTCTGGCTTTCCTGCTCTACACCACACTGGTCTTTGTAGGCGGACTGCGGGATATCCCTTTCACAACCATCGGTGTGGTGCTTGAAGATACCGCGGCTTCCGCCAGTGGGTTTGAGGTGGGCGATCGTCTGTTGACCATTGCTGGTGAGGATGTCGACACCTGGGGCCAAGTCATCGAAGCTTTGATTCCCCTGTCGGTTGATAATCCTGCTGAGGGGACACCCATTGTGGTGACTCTGGAGCGCAATGGCCTGACTCAAACTTTGGAACTGGCCCCTCTTTCGGTGAAAGACGATGGTTATTTGACCAACGGCCTGGAAGTGTGGAACACCACGGTGGGGTTGGTCCAGCAAGGTGGAAAAGCCGCTGAATTGGGCTTGCAATCGGGTGACCTGATCGAGACGGTAGATGGGCAGAAAGTGACCTCTTTTGGTTCCATCGCCCGCATCGTCAACGCTGCTCCGGGCCGCGAAATTGAACTCACCTGGCAGCGCGATGGGCAAGCCATGAGCGGGCTGGTGGTTCCTAAATTGCAGGAAATCGAGCCAGGCCATTCGGTGGGGCGCATCTCCATCGAACGCTATTTCGAATCAGAAAAAGTCAGCTTTGGCAGAGCCTGCCAACTGGGCTACTCCCAAACCATGGATACCATTAGCCGAACTGTATCGGTTCTTAAGGATGGTCTTCTAGGCCGGCTGGGCCTGGATGCCGTGGGCGGGCCGGTGCGCATCGGTCAAGCAGCCGGGGAGATGCTGCGCTGGAGCTTCTCTCACCTGATGTATTTCGTGGCCTTCTTTTCGGTGAATTTGTTTCTGTTGAACCTGATGCCAATTCCCGTGCTCGATGGCGGGCATGTGCTTTTCCTGATCTTTGAAGTCTTGCGGGGTGGCAAGCCGGTTCCTGAGCGTATGCAGGCCATTGCAACGCAGATCGGATTGATCATTCTGCTGCTCTTCATGACTTTTGTGATTGTGTTGGATGTATGGAAAGTCAGCGGTCACTAGGAATTGAAATTGCACTGTCGGGTGCTGCATCCGGAACATCTTCCGGCTGATATCCGGTCATGGGCGCTGTCAAACGGCGTATCTCCGGGACCAGTTTCAGGGAGTCTTTTTCAGCCGTGAGGATGCGCCCCAACAGCTCATGAACTGCCTGGGATCGTTCCGGCACCTGGGGAGCCATGGCTGCGGTTTCGCTTTCTACGCTGTCACCCCAGGCGACCAGAAGGCTGTCCAGCAGAATATTGCCCAGATCGCGGTCATTGAGGGCCACTGCTTTGGCGCGTTCCAGGATAACAATGCGTTCGATATAGGTGTACTCATCGGGGCTCAGGTCAGCCAATTGCAGCTCCTGGTCCTGACGGGAACAGGCACCTGCAAACAGGCTCAGAAAAATAATAGTCAGGGTCAGGCTGATGATTCCTGTTTTTTTCAGAAGCATGATGAACTCCGCCGGGCTTGAGGCTGATTTTCTGCAATAAACAACGAAGTGATGCGCTTGTCATGGTTTTTTCTTTGCCAGGGGCTCGCTGAGGGTATGGCTCATGAAGGATAAGCAGCGTTGCACGACCACCGGAATAGCGAGCGGGTTCAAGACCCTGCCCGTCATCCTGTGGACCGTGTTGGCTGTTTTATCCTTTCAGGTTGCCCTGGCCGATGAAGAATTGGACTTCGGGCTCGCCACCAACAATCTCGAACGCATCGATCTGGTTGGCAACAATACCTTCAGCGACAACGATCTCAAAAGTGTTCTGCGAATCCGGGAGCACACCTGGACCAGACCCTTGAATGTGCCGAAATACAGTCCTCACCTCATGGATACTCAACTGGCTCTTATCAGAAACTACTATCGCCACCGTGGGTTCCATCAGGCCCATGTTCAACTGGACAGCATTTCCACCATTGTGGACAAAGGCGATGTCCTGCACATTTCCATTGTTGAAGGGCCACGCACTTTCATTCGTCTCATTGAGTTCACCAATAAGGGGATTTTCAGCGAAGCGCAGTTGCGCGAGACAATGGTTCTGCTTGAGGGGCAGCCCGCTCCCCTGAGCCTGAATTCATTCGGCGGTGATATTTACGCTCTGCGTGGGCTTTTCCGGGATAAAACCTACCTTGATGCCCGGGTGCGGTTGTCCATGAAGATTTTCGACAATCCTGACAGCACCGGTTTTGTGGCGGATTTGCTGTATGATATCAACCCCGGCAAGCCCTATTTTGTGCGGAATATTTTCCTGACGGGAAATCTGGACACCAAGGACGATCTTCTGTTGCGGGAAATGACCATCCATTCCGGGGATCCCTTGCGCTGGCATCAGGTTGAAGATTCCCGCCGGCAGCTGCTGGCAACAGCACTTTTTCGGGACGCAATTATTTTGCCCGCGGCCGTGGATACTTCCAGTGGAATGGCTGATCTGGAAGTCAGCGTGATTGAACGAAAACCAGCCTACTATGAATTGGGTGTTGGTATTGGCAGCACCGAACGCATCCGGTTGCTGGCGGCCTGGGGGCACAAGAATTTGTGGGGCACCGGTCGTCGGGTCGAGGTCAGGGGGCGCACTTCGTGGAACCTGGAGGATGTGGTGGGCAATCCCATCTCCTTTGACGAGGGACAAATTAACTACCGTGCGGATATTAACTATGTGAATCCCAGGTTGCGGGGCAGTCGTTACAGTCTTGATGCGGAGGTTTATTTGCAGCGTGAAACCCGGGGTGAATCGGGCATCAACCAATCCAGTCATGGTTTCAATTTGGGGACCTTTTGGAAGGCCAGTCGTCGGGTCAGGCACAATGTGTTTTTGGGTCTGAAAATCATCTCACCCAGCGTTCACCCTTATGCCCCGGACAGTTTGAAGGTTCGTTTTGATGAAGTTGGCGCAGGGTTGACCCAAACCCGGTCGCTCAATTGGGCCACCTATATCGATCACCGGAATGATTTGTTCCGCCCATCGAACGGCATGTACAGCATCGGCACTCTCAAATGGGCCGGTGGTTTGATGGGTGGCGACTTCAGTTTCGTCAAAGGTTCCGCTTCCTGGCAGAATTACCGTTCGGTTCCCATTGGGGGAATTGTGGCGGTGCGTTTCATGGTGGGTGCAGCCGCTCCGTATGGAAAAAGTGCTGGTTTGGGACCCGACGGTGTGCCTTATGATGACCGGTTTTTTGCAGGTGGAGCTTCAACGGTGCGAGGGTATGGCCACAACAGCCTTGGACCCCAGGTCACCGACCAGGATGAGTTGGACGAGTTGAACTACGGTTCGGATGTGCTGCTGGCGGACAATCCTGCCCGTGGGGGAAACTATCTCATGCTGACCAATCTGGAGTGGCGTTTCCCGCTGCCCTGGCTGAGCCGCTGGAATTTTTCCAGCGTCCTTTTCTTTGAAGGTGGCAATGTGTGGGAGTCCTTGAGCGATATTCGCATGACGGGATTTCGTCTCACCAGTGAGCCCAGTGGCCCACAGGATCCGGGCTCGACCAAAGTATGGGATTACCGTTACAGTTACGGTACAGGTATTCGCTTGGACACCCCTTTTGGACCGGTTCGGGCCGATGTGGGCATCCCCCTCAAAAGGGCACGCTATCTGAGTTTGGAAAAGGAACACAGCGACCCGGAATATGTTTGGCATTTTTCCCTGGGGTATCCTTTCTGATGCGGTGGATCAAACCAAAAACCTTACCTCTTTTGGTGGCCTGGACGGTCATCATTGGGCTGTTGGTTTGGGTCGGATTCAACCTGCAGGTCGTGGCACCTCCTTTTTCACGCCTGGTGGGACGCCACTTGCTCGGCATGGAGCAAGGTGGGTTGAGTGTACGCGATTTCAACGTGCGTCTTTTCGAGGGAATGGATTTGTATGGGGTGTCCTTGACTCTTCCCAGCCAATCCGGAGGCATGACCCTTATTTCGGCTGACACTGTACGCGTAGATTTCTCCCTGGATGAAGTGCTTGGGGTTGTTCCGCTATTGCGCAGGTTTGATGTGCGCAATCCTGAAGTTTTTTCCCGGGCCGGAGGCGATTCGGTTCCCGAAAAAGAACCCTTTGATTTTCCCCGCTTGGCCATCGAACACCTGACAATCAGCGACGCATTTCTGGAATTCAGCAAAGCCGATGGAAAAATGATCGAGCAGATCAGCCAATTGGACTTTCAAGGCAGTGTTCGGTCAGATGAAGGGGTTGAGTTGACTCTGCGTGGATGTGATGTGGTCTGGGATACGCATCATAGCATTTTGAAAAATCTCAGGGGCCAGGTTTCGGTGGATCGGGACCAGGTCCAGGTCGATCCGCTTTACGGCCTGTTTAATGGTAAGAACGTTCGTGTTTCGGGAAGCAGGCGGTGGGACGATACCCTGAATCTCGATATTCAGGCCGAAGGGGTGAACATTGCCGAGATCGAAGACCTCATCGATATGTCCATCGGCTTCAAGGCCGAAGGCGATGTACTGGCCACTTTGACCACCATTGATGGCGACCTTGTCTATGAAGGACTTTTTACCGGTGAGTTGGAGGGATATCATCTGCGGGATCTTCAGGGGCGTGCGGTTATCGGTGAAACCGAAGTCCTTCTCACCGAGGCCAGGGGATTTGTCAACGAAGCGGAATTCGACGGCGCAGGCCGGTTCGATATATCCAACACTGAAAATGTTACTTTCGTACTCGAAGGTGATGTCGCCCAGGTGAACATGGCCAATGGTCTGGTGCCTGGAGAGGATGATCTTCCTGTCACCAATGGCCACGGGCGTTTGAAGATTGAACACACCGATGTCCCCCTTTGGACCCGGGTGAGTGGAGTTTTGCACGACGGCATCATTGAAATCGTTCCTTTTGATACTTGTTACGTAGACGTTGAGGCCATGGTTGATTCGGTGGTTTTCAACCAAATTGAAATTTTTTACAAAGACCTGCATGCCCTGTTCGAGGGAGTGAGCGATGAAGAAAAAATTATCACCGGACAATTGAGCATTGGCTCGGAAGATATCGGGACTCTTCCCGATCAATGGCAATGGCCAGACCTTCAGGGCCGCGTCTATGGTCGGGGTGATGTGCTGGGACCATTGGACAAGCTGCGCTTTGACGGCTGGTTGGGAGTGTACGATTTTGCTCTCGATGAACTGTCCGCACGGTACGGCGAAGTGGAGCTGGTGGTTGATGATGCTCTCGGTGATCCGCTCATCACAACTGGCATCAGAGGGCAGGGTTTGGAAATTGGCGCAGTGCCTCTTGGCGACTATTTCATCCGGGGCTCGGCGTCGTCAAAGGGGGCGGCGATGGATTCATTCCATGCCCAACTTGGTGATACCACGGTGGTCCTGAATTTTAATTCTGTTTTCCATGACAGCATCCAGGATTTTCAGGTGCGCCGTTTTTCGGTGGACCTGGAGGGTACTCATTGGGCTCTCACCGATGAAGTGACTTTTTCCCTGGGCCAGGGTTTCTTTGAACTGCCTGGTTTGGAATTCGTTTCTGAGCAGGGGCGAGTGGAGTGTTTCTATCGTTACGATGCCAACGGAATAGTGAGCGGGAGTTTGAATCTGGATGATTTTGACCTGGGCCTGCTCAATCCCTTCGTGGATTCCAGCGCCCCGTTGGTTGGCCAGGCTACTGCCGCCTTGACTGTCAATGGTCTCAGTCAAGAACCGTATGTCAATTTGAATGGCCAGTTGATCGATGCGGAATTTGCCCTGGCCAGGGTCGACACCATGGCTATCAAGGCCAAATTCCACAAAGGCGCCCTGGAGTTTGAAAATCTGTATCTGGCCACGGAATTCGGTCGGGTTATTTTGCAAGGAATCGTGGAGCACCAGGGAGCCGGCCCAGCCGATTTTTGGCCTGGTGCGGAACTGGATCTGGACGTCTCCATTGTCACTGGTGATTGGCTCTTTCTTGAGCAATTTGAAATTCCAGCCCTGGACCGTTTGAAAGGCCAGTTTTCCGGCGACATGGTAGTTGGTGGCAGCACCGACGACCCGCAAATCGTCGGCAATCTGCACAGTGCGCCTTTCCATATTCACTGGCTGCACATGGATGAATTGAACGGCCAGATCTGGGCGGACAGTAACCAACTGGTTTTGGCCAACCTGAGCGGACGCAAGGATACTTTCTCCCTGACTGGTCGAGTTGAAGTTCCCATGGCTTTGGATTTTCTCAGCGAACCGGTGACCCCTCTCGATGGTCCTTTTTATATGCAACTGGAAATTCCCCCTGAAACTGATTTTGAACCTCTTAGCCGGGCCACCAACGGTTTTATTCAAAGCAGTGGTACAGGCCGGGCATCGGTGGTAATCAGTGGTCCCTTGGACCATCCTTATTACCAGGGAAGCCTTGAAATCAATGATGCGGGTTTTGTTATTCCCAAGCAGGAAGAGATTTATTCGGCGACATCCTGCAAGGGTGTTTTTCAGGGCAATGAATTGCTGATAACCGATATCCAGGGCAAAGAAGGATTGCGGGGTAGTTTCAGCGGCGCCGGCAAGGTTGTTTTCAAAGGTTTGGAGCTGGAATCATTCAATGTTCTGCTGGATCTGGACCGCTTCCTGGTGGCATCGATTCCCGATATGCGGGCTGTTGTCAGTGGCCAAAATTTTCGATTGAGTAGTGTTTTTGTCGGTCCGGACAGTTTGATGGTTCCCAAGTTCACTGGTTCCTTGTCTGTGCAGAAAGCCCGTTACACAGGTGATTTTAAAGAGCAGGCTGACGCAGTGGATCCCCTGTTGCCCACGGTGGCTCCGGATTGGCTGGGAGATTTAAGACTTCACGCAGCTCCTCGAACAGTTCGCATCCTCAACCGGGAAATGGAACTCTTTTTGGGCGGAGATATGGACCTGGTGCGGGGTGAAAATGGTATGTCCCTGCGAGGAACCTTGGATGTCAATTCCGGTCGGTTGGTGGTGTTCAACAATAGTTTCAACGTCAAGCGGGGGCGTTTGGACTTCAGCAGCGAAATCGGTTTCGATCCGCGCATCGATGTTGATGCCGAGACAATTTTTCGCCTGCGCAGTCGGTACAGCAGCAACTCCATCATCGAACATATTGGCGTGCATGTGGGCGGCACAATCAACAAGCCTGAAATTTCCTTTTCCTCGGAGCGGGGTTACAGCAAGGATGCTATTCAGCGCATGCTGCTGGGCCTGGAACCGGAGGCAACCCCCGAAGGCGATGCGGGGCGCTTGACAAACACTTCCATTTCTGCCGGGTTCAACGTTCTGGAACGTGAAATTGCCCGGGAACTGGACATTTTTGATACCTTTGAAATTGATCAGATCCAGCGTGAACGGGAGACCGGTGAAAGTGGGCTCGATCCTTTGATTGGTGTCGGCAAGTACATCGGCAGTGATCTGTATCTGAAATACGCCCAGGGTATTCGTCAGGATGATCAGGATTTCATCGTGGAATACCAGATCAACGACCACCTTCTGGTGCAATCGGAGGTCCGTCGTCGCATTGATGAGAACCAGGGCCAACCCAACTACAACCTTGACCTGAAATATCGGTTTGAGTACTAAACCGAATGCAGATGGAGCCACAGTGAACGACATCCTCTCCGCCTTGAATTCCGCCCAAAATGACGCAGTAACTGCACCAGATGGTCCCGTCCTCGTGGTTGCCGGCGCCGGCAGCGGCAAAACCCGCGTTCTGACCACCCGCGTGGCTTGGCTGTTGGCCGAAAAAGGGATTAGGCCCGGCGAGATCATTGCCTTCACCTTTACCAATCGCGCGGCCAAGGAAATGCGCGAGCGCGTATCAAAAAATGTC
>JAUUYW010000350.1 GCA_030590265.1 Candidatus Krumholzibacteriia bacterium | reverse complement strand
GGCCCGACGGAAACCTCCGAGACCATCCACCAAACCCGCCTCCAGGCCTTGCTGTCCGGTCCAGACCCGGCCCTGGGCCACTGCATGGGCTTCATCTCTGGTCAGTTTTCGCCCATCAGCGACCTTGGCCAGGAAACGTTCGTAAAAACCGTCGAGTTGATTTTGGAAGAGAGTACGCTGGCTGGCAGAGAAACCGCCTTCATCACTGAACAAAAGAGCGTTTTCACCCCGAGTGATGAATTCACGGTTGATGCCAATTTTTTCGTACATGGCGGTGCGACTCATTTTCCCGGCATAAACTCCGATGGAACCGGTCAGCGTCCCAGGGTCGGCAAATATCGAATCGGCCAGGCAACTGATGTAGTACCCACCACTGGCGGCCATGCCGCTCATGGAAACAATGACTGGTTTTTCCTCTTTGACTTCGGCGATGGCCTTCCAGATCAGGTCACTGGCCAGAGCACTGCCGCCCGGGCTGTCAACCCGAAGAATGACCAGGTCAATATCCTCGTCATCCCGTACTGATTCCAGCTCATCGACGATGGTTGTGCTGCCGGCAATCTTACCCTGGAAGTTATCAAACCGACTTTCCCCGGGCATGATGACGCCCGTAGCAAAAATCACGCTGATGGTATGTTCGGAGTGCCCCGGGTCGGGACGATCCAGAATATAGTCAGCCAGGAAGGTGGTTTCATCATCGGGAAAGTATTGGTCAAAAATATCATCATAATAGAGGGTATCATCAATCAAGCCCTCGGCCAAAGCGGTTGGGGAGTCAAACATACCCCGATTGACCCAATCCGCTGCCTTTTCCAGGGAAACATTGCGGCTGGTGGCCAGCATTTCCAGCAGTTTGCCGTAACGCTCATCAACGATGGCGTTGATCATTTCCCGGTTGGCATCAGTGGCTTCAGTGCGGGTCATGCGCTCGGGTGCACTCTTGAATTTACCCACGTGAATGAAGTCGGCTTCCATCCCCAGTTTGTCCAGGACGTCCTTCATGAAATCCAATTCAGCGGTAACACCCAACACCATCAGGTTGGCTTCGGGAGACATATAAACTTCATCGGCCATGACAGCCAGGGCATAGTCTCGAGTGCTGGCACCGTCAAAATAGGCATAGACAGGTTTATTGACGGCCTTGAATTCCGCCACTGCTTGACGCAGTTCTTCTAATTTTGCCCAGTCAGTGCCAAGGGAGCGAAAATCAAGAACCAAACCGGTGATACGATCATCTTCGGTTGCTCGATGCAAACCAAAAACAACCTCTGAGAGGGTCAACTCTTCAGCACCTCGGATTTGTCCGATGAAAGAATCATCTCTTTCTTCGGGGAAACTTCCACTGACCCTCCAGATCAGAACACCACCATCAATAGCCACCACGTTATTCAACTGTGACAATGAATACCACATCAAACCAAAGCCCCCGCCCACCACAACGGCGACAACCAGGAACACAATCCAGAATTTCTTCATCAGCTTCTCTCCCTAGTGACTACAGAATGCCGCCATGGCCTGGGCAGCCCGGTCAATTTTTCTAAACACGGGAATACCCGACTCTTCAATCATGCGACACATCGGATCATAGATAACTCCCGAATCGACCACAACTGCGGCAGGTTTAGCAGAACCATGAATAATGTCAATCATAAGTGAAGGTTGAGAGTTTTTTCCAGCAAGATTTTCCCCGTGTTTTCTTTCGGGATCCATCGGTAAGTTGTCCAGGCCAGGGGTCACCGGCACCGATGACAGAATCGCCAGGTCTACAGCATCGGACTCAAGAATTGCTCGACAACTCCCCACAAAAGCCTTGGTCCCGGTCATGGGGGTGCAATCAATGGGATTGCTACGGTGTGCAAATGAGGGCAACATCTCATCCAGAACAGCCTGTGTTTTATCCCCAAAACTTGCCAGTTCCAAATTCTCAAGGCGATCCATGACCGTGCTGCATTCAAATCCGGCATTGCTGATAATCCCAACCCGCTTGCCGGTGATGGTTTTTCCCGCCAGCAAAGTGAAGGTTTTGATATAATCTTCAAATTGATCCAAAGTATTGGTCACCACTGCCCCCACCGATTCCAAACAAGCTTTCGCAACGGCATAATCGCCAGCCAGAGACGCGGTGTGAGAAGCGGCAGCCTGGGCACCGAGGGCCGTTTTTCCCGCCTTGAATACGATGATTTTTTTACCGGCAGCCTTTGCTTTGCGCACCATCTCCAGGAATCTTAATCCATCACCCGAGCGAAAACCTTCTATATAACAAGCAATTACGTTAACTTCAGAAATCCCCGTAAAATATTCCACGAAATCCGAAGCCGTCAAATCCATTTGGTTGCCGAAACTGATGCTTGCGCGTGGATTGATGATTCCATCGTAATTGCTGGCAAAAGTAACCAGGTAAGCTCCCGATTGGCTGACCAGTGCCAGGTTATCCCCACGCCCAGGATTGAAAGGCAATTTGTAGGAAGGCAGGAAGAAGGTATTGTAGTTTTCTTTGCTGACGATGCCCAGGCAATTGCCACCCACCATCACAGGTCCTCCACCTTGTTTTTTATGCCCCTCAATCAGGACATTTTCGATGGATTCCGCCAAATCCTTCTCTCCCGCTTCGGCAAAACCACCGGGGATAAGAATCAGAGCTTCGGCCTTGTCCAACTCGACCAACTGCGTGATGGCGTCGAGAGCGCCCTGGGCCGGTACTGCAATAACCGCCAAATCACACTTTTCAGGGATTTCGTTTATGGATCCGAAGCAGGGTTTGCCCGCAATGAATTCCTCTTTCGGGTGCACCACATACAGTCGATCAGGATCGATTCCTTCACTTTTTTTGAGGTTCTCCAGAATGATTCGTCCAGGATTCGGCCCTTTGGCGCTGACACCCAAGACCATGGCACTGCGAGGTTTAAGCAACGGTTCAATTTTTGACACTGGCCGGGAATCACCTGACCATTTGCGCTGACTGATCAAGCCCACCCCGTCCAGCGCTACCAATTTGCCTTGATGAGCTACTGCAGGATTGATTTCAATTTCTTCAAAGGTGTACGAGGACAAACCACTGGGCCCAACCAGCAACCCTACCTGTGCCAGGGTCATGACCCAATTCACAAGGTTTTCAATAGCAACCGGAGCTGTGGGATACAAACGGGATGGGAAGCATAGAAGAGAAAGCAGAGGATGTTTTTCGATGGCTTCTTTAACCGTTTCGGGATTCAAATTGGAGGCCGGCATAATCAGAGTGCTGTTCCCACCAGATCCTTTGCCGTACCATTCGGTCAAAGTACCACCGATGCCCAGAATCACACACGGACCAAAAGCGGGATCCTGCTTGATGCTCAACAAAATTTCATTGCCTGGGGTATTTGCCTTATGGGGTACAAACGCACCTGCCATAAAACCTTCAATGGCATCAGACAAGCCGTTTGCTTTGAGTTTGGATTTCATTTTGATCACATGGTTTAATACATCGTGGACGTCAAGCTCCTTTGAGGTGACAAGGCTGACACCTCCAACATCTGTTTTGTGAAGGATGTCCCGGCCTACCACTTTTAGAACAAACCGACCCTCAGATTGAGCCAATTTCAAAACATTTTCAGCCCAGATTTGTTCTGTTGCCCTTGTGGCTCCTTCAGCAAGATAACATGAGGGGCAAGGATCAAGGCCAAGGGATTCGAAGAGTCCGTACATCTCAATTTCATTCAAACGCACAGCCTGGAAATCCGTAGCCAAATGGTTTGAAACAACTACCAAACTTTCCAGATAAGCTTCCACCCGTTTGCTATCCATACCGACCACACATTCCTTTTTGGGATCAAATCTGAAACCCCGGCCCTCATCATTTCGCCAGGAGTTAATCTTTGACAAACATATAGTCTGGAGTGTCTGCCCCCCAATAAAATATGTTCTGTAATAGGCAAAAAAAAGCTCCCAACCTCGTAAGGCTGGGAGCTTTTAATAATCCGG
>JAUUYW010000443.1 GCA_030590265.1 Candidatus Krumholzibacteriia bacterium | reverse complement strand
GCCCCAAGATCAGAAATTCCCGCTGAGTACCAATGGAGCAAAACGGATCTGTTTCCTGATATTGCCGCCTGGGAGACCGAACTGGCTGCCCTGGGTGAAGACATCCCCAAACTGAAACGCTTCCGTGGCCGCTTGGGTGAATCTTCTGAAACCCTCCTCCAGGCTCAACATGATATCTATGAACTGGTGACCCGTTTTTCCCGGTTGCGGACCTACTCGGCTGCCCTCTTTGATGTGGACATGGGCAACAGTGAATACCGCAAAATGAGTGGGAGAGTCAGCTTGCTCGGTCCTGTCTTCGGAGAAGCCACTTCCTGGATGGAACCTGAGTTGCTGAGTATTGATCCCGAGATCATCAAAGGCTGGATGGCCCAGGATGAACAATTGCGTGAATTCGAGTATGAATTCAACGAGATGTGGCGCCAACAACAGCACACCCTCAGTGCTCCTGAAGAACGCATCCTGGCCTTGTCAGGCAGTGTGCGCGGTGTGCCAAACGAAGTCAGCGAGACCCTGCTTTCGGTAGATGTCAAATTCGACACCATTGTGGATGAAAATGGCGACACCATTCCCGTTACTCTCAGTGGTTGGTCCGGTCTGCGTTCCAGTGAGACTTACAACGTGCGAGCCCAGGCCACCCGGGTTTTCTTTGGCGGACTGCGCAAATACGAAAATACGTTTGCCGCCCTGCTGGACGGTGCGGTCAAATCCCACATCCTGAACAAGGATGCCCGAGGTTATGACAGCTGTCTGGAAGCATCCCTGAGCCCGGACAATATCTCCACCGATTCCTACCGCATGCTGGTCGATACGGTTCGGGAAACCCTGCCCCGCACCATGCACAAATACATCGACCTGCGCCGCAAGGTGATGGGCGTTGAAGGCCCCATGACTTTCCCGAACCTGAACAACGCCATGGTTAAGGGTCTGGAAGTGGCTTACACCTACGACGAAGGCCGTGAACTGATCGCCACGGCGCTCAAGCCCCTGGGCAAAGAGTACGTTAGCCTTTTGGAAGAAGGCATGGATCCTGCCAATGGCTGGATTGACGTCTATCCCAACGCCAACAAACGCAGTGGGGCCTACAGCAACGGCAGCCTGGCTGCGGACCTGCACCCCTATGTGTTGCACAACTTCGACAACAGCCTCGACGCCGTCAGCACCACCGCCCACGAATTTGGCCATTCATTGCACTCGGTGTATTCCTCGCGCAATCAACCGCCCCAGTACCGTGGTTACACCACCTTCCTGGCGGAAATTGCCTCAACATGCAACGAGGCCCTGCTGACGAACTACCTGCTCAAAGAAGCAGACGATGTTGACACCAAACTGATGCTTTTAAACCAGCGTCTGGAGAGCATCCGCCAGACAATTTTCCGGCAAACCCTGTTCGCCGATTTTGAGCTGCGATTCCATGAGTACGCCGAAGCGGGCAACCCCCTGACAGCCGATTTCCTGAACGGGCTTTACGGTGAAATGATCCGTGAATACTACGGTCCCGGATTTGAACTCGGGCCGGATGACGAATGCGAATGGATCTTCATCCCCCACTTCTACTACAATTTTTATGTCTTCACCTACGCCACCGGCCTGACCAGTGGCCTGGCCATTGCCGACCTCATTGATGATGGTGGCAGCAAGGCTGCTGATCGTTACATCAACAACATGCTGTCCGCCGGCAGTTCGGCACCACCGCTGGAAATCCTGCGCAATGCCGGAGTGGATCTGGAAAAGCCCGATCCGATTTTGGCGGCCATGGATTTGTTTGAAAAAACCGTGGATGAATTCGAAAAGCTCTGGACAAAAAAATACGGGAAGAGTTAGTCCCGCGTTCAGCGTTTTGATGACGATGGAAATACAAAAAGGGCGCCGTATTACGCGGCGCCCTTTTCTTGTTCAACCCAAATTTACTTGAGCAAATTCAAAGCTGTTCCGGCCAATCCCTGGGATTGGATCAAAACAGCTTGGTTCATCTGCCCCTGAATTTGCTGGCTGGCAAGCTTGGAGGTTTCCAAGGCATAGTCCACATCCATAATGCGGGATTGCGCCGCATGGGTGTTCTCTGCCGTGATGGCCAGACTGTGCTGGGCACTCACCAGACGGTTGCTGAAGCTGCCAAATTCCGATCTCTGGGAACTGATCATGGCCAGAGCCGAATCGATGTCATCAAGTGCGCTGCGAGCAGCGCTGCCATCGGTGCCACTGACGGAAGTTGCGTCCAGCCCGAGGCTGCTGGCGTCCATATTGGTGGACAAATCCAGGCTCAGGGAATCGGGCGCACCGTCACTGCTGGTGCCAGTAGCAATGTCCATGGTCCCTGCAGAACCATCGAGCAGTTTGTGCCCGTTGAATTCTGTTGTTTCGCTGATGCGGGTTATTTCAGCCTTGAGGCTGTCGAACTCGGCCTGCACCGCACCGCGCTGTTCGGAACTGAGGGTTTCGTTGGCGGCGGTCATGCCCAACTCCCTCATGCGCAGAAGCATGTCTGATGCCTGGCTCAGGGCACCATCAGCAACCTGGGTAAGAGAGAGGCCGTCATAGACGTTCTCCATGCCCTGTTCCAGGCCTTTCAAGGCTTCACCCATCTTTTGGGCAATAGCCAGGGCGGCAGCATCATCGGCTGCCCGGTTGATGCGCTTGCCACTGCTCAGTTTTTCCATTGTTTTCTGTTGATTAGTCTGATTTTGACGCGAGTTGCGCAATGCAGACAGGGTGCTTTGGCTTGGGGAATTCACGCGAAAGCTCATGTTGACAATCCTTTTGTAATAACCCGAAAATCCATTTACGGACGCCGTTGGCCCTACCCTGTGCCAGGGAGACCAAAGACCTGTGGCGAAGGCATTTTTCGCCTCATGATCTTATTATCGGCAGGGTGGAGGAAAACTTGAGTGGTTTTTTGGGGAAAATAATATTTTTTTGGGGGAATGAGTCAACCTGCGGCGGTGAGGTTGGTCGGCCACCCAGGACTTGAACCTGGCACAACCT
>JAUUYW010000122.1 GCA_030590265.1 Candidatus Krumholzibacteriia bacterium | reverse complement strand
TTGCGCGCCTCCTCCCCCGCACCCATGCCGGACCTGGAATGTCAGCCCAATCCGCATCATCCTCAAAATCCCATCTGGAAAAGTCTCACTTTTCAGGTATTGCCCCAAACCGACCTGCGGGATCTGGTGGCCACCGACATCGACCTTGCTTTGACCAGAAATCTGGACGAGGTGAGCTTTTTCCGTGAGATGCCTGGCTTTCGCTCCGAGCCCCTGCCCTGGAGCCGGCTTTATCTGTTGGTTTGCCCACCGGAAAAAAATCCGGCCGGCATGTCACTGTGGGCAGGGCTGTCCAAAAAACTCAACGCCACTGAAGACCTGACCCGGGTTTCGGCCCGCCCCTGGGCTGACATTGTTTTCCCGGCTGGTGGCCCAAACATCTGCCCCCAGTTGACCGGGCCGGTGACCATGGACAACAGTGCTCGCCGAGAGTGGGATCTTGGGGGTGCATCTCTCAATGAAAACACCTTGGCCTATCCCCTCGGTGATCCGGCAGCCAAGGAACTGGCCCAACGCCTGGTGGCGCTTGGTCCCCTTGGTCTGCGGGCTGTTGGCATTCATCCCGAGTCGTTGAATTTCGTCCTCAGTTGGCAAATGACCGGTGCCATGATTCTGCCTTCTGACCAGCATTTCCCCACCGGTTGCCTGCAGATGGCCACCTTGCTCGGTCGGGCGGCCTGGCTGCAAACCGCGGCTTTTCAGAGTGACCCGTTGGTCACCAGCGATCAGGCAGAAAACCTGGTTCAGGCCGAAGCTCAAACCCGTTACCGCCACCCAACTCCTGCCCTCACCCTCCAGCGCAACGGTCTGGTGCATCCTTTGGCCTTGACCCGATCCTGGCTGGTGACTCGGGGACAATGGTCCGGCCTGGAGCTGGCCTTCGACGGCACACCCTTGCTTTGCAACCTAGGACGCCCCCGCCGGGGAGGTGATCTGCCGTGAAATTGCGCGGACAGATCCTTCTGGGAGTTTTGCTGATCACGGTGATTCCCCTGATACTGGTTATGTTGATCACCCGCAGTGGTGTCACCTCTCGTTTCACCGAGTTGGACACCCAGCGTGTGGAAGACCAGATGCGATTGACGCGCCTGGACCTGGCCGCCAAAGGTTCCGACCTGAAAAACATGCTGGCATCACTTGGTACCAACATCACAGCCGACAATCGTTTTCGACTGGCCTTGCTTGACCAGAGTGATGATTTGAAATCCTATCTCGTGGACTTTGCACCGCGTCACATGTCGCTGATGAATATCGATTTTTTGCAAATCCAGAAAGGGGATGGCGAGGTCATCAGCTCGGGCCATTTCCGTCATAGCATTGGTCAGGTTGACAAGGCCCTGCCCCGGATTTTGTCCCTTGTGCAAGGAGGGCAGGCTCTCATCCCCGCTCGCAGCGCCGAAGAATCATTTTTGGCCCTGGCTCGCACCAGCAACATCAATGTGGGTGGACAAACCATCCATGTCACCGGTGGAATCCGCCTGGACTCGTCTCACCTGCGGGATCTGAGTCGCGATGATGATCTGGATGTCATTGTGGCCTGGGATGGAGGACTGATCTCCACCTCCAAAGATCTCACTTCGGCACTGGAAAACGCCAGAAATCCCGAAGAGATTCCATTCCTATTGCACCGACGCCAAGCCATCGTTCGCAGCAGCGGGTGGCCCCTGATTTTGGATGGAAAACCCGAAAGTGCCTCTATCATCGTCACCCACAGCCAAACATCATTGCATAAGGCATTGCTGGCCATGGACATTCGCCTGGCCATCATTTTTGCCCTGGCCGTGGCGGCTTCGATTTTTCTGGCCATCATTCTGGCTAACCGAATCAGCCGTCCCTTGCGGGAGTTGTCATCCCGGGCCCAGGACCTTGATTTTGACCGTCTCGATATTCGTTTTGAATCCAACCGCAAGGATGAAGTGGGCCATCTCAGCCGCCTGCTGGCAGAAATGACCGGCCGCCTGCGTTCGGGGGTGCTCAAATTGCGGGACGCCGAGCACCGCGCCACCCTGGGCGAAGTGGCTCGCCAGGTGAATCACGACATCCGCAACGGCATCACGCCCCTGCGCAACGTCATGCGCCACATGGCCCAGGTTGCCGACGAAGAACCGCAAAATCTAAGCACCGTTTTCCAGGAGCGCCGAGGCACCCTCGAAGACGGCCTCACTTATCTCGAAGATCTCGCCGCCCACTACGCCCGGTTGAGTCCCGACCGTCAGGCGCGACTGGTAAAACTGGATACCCTGGTAACCAAAATTCTCCATGGACCGTCTATGGGAGACCGGGTTAAGCTGGAAAACCGATTGCCCGTAAATTTGCCGCCTGTGGAAGCCGACCCGGTGAGCTTGCGACGCATCTTCGACAACTTGCTGCGCAATGCCGTGGAGAGTTTGCCTGATGGTGGCGGCACCGTTGCCGTCAGTGCTTTCGTGGAAGAAGATCCCGTTCTGGAGGAAATGCGCATTCAGGTGGAAGTGTCCGATACCGGTGTGGGTATTCCGGCTGAAAACCTGGACAAGATTTTTAACGATTTTTTCACAACCCGGGAAGGTGGCACCGGCCTGGGTTTGAGCAATGTGCGGCGCCTGGCAGCCGACTGTGGCGCCCGCATCAGTGTAAAAAGTGAACCAGGAGTGGGCTCCACGTTCATCCTGTCGTTTCCCATTCCGAATTTGTGAGCAACAACATGAGTTTGATTCTGATCATTGACGACATCGCCGCCATGCGCGACCAGTATGCCTATGACCTGAAACGTCTTGGGGGCTTTGAAACCATCACCGCCGCAGGGGGAGCCGAAGGTCTGACCCGGCTCAAGGATGAGCCCGTCGATTGCGTCATCCTCGATCTGGAAATGCCAGGGGTGGACGGCTTTGAAGTGCTTGCCACTCTGAAAAAGCAGGGCCAAAAAGTCCCCATCATCGTCTACACGGGCACCGGCAGTTACGACCGATGTGTGCGCGCCGTCAAACTGGGGGCCTACAGTTTCATTGCCAAGGATGAGCCTTTGGAACGAGTGGTGCGCGAAGTGGAGAACGCCCTGGCCTGGGGTGGTTTGCGCCATGAAATCAACCGTCTCAAAAGGCAAAGTGGAGAAGAATCGCCCCTGGTGGGTGAAAGCCGCGCCGCCTTGGCCATGGTGGAACTGATCGACCGCCTGGCGCCCATTCCCAGCCCGGTTTTGATCGTGGGTGAAAGTGGCACCGGCAAGGAACTGGTGGCGCGCCGTTTGCATGACGCGGGCAGCCGGAAAAACAAGGTTTTCGTACCGGTCAATTGCGCCGCCCTGCCCGAAGGCATGATTGAAAGCGAGCTTTTTGGCCACGAACGCGGAGCCTTCACGGGTGCCGACAAAATTCGCAAAGGCGCCTTTGAAACGGCCGACAAAGGCACTCTCTTTCTGGATGAAATCGGCGAGCTGCCCCTGTCCGCCCAGGCCAAACTTCTGCGAGTGCTGGAAGACGGCATCGTCACCCGCCTGGGTTCCCATGAAGGTCGCCAGGTCAACACGCGCGTGGTGGCCGCCACCAATCGAAATCTGGATGAGGAAGTGGCGGCGGGACGTTTCCGTCAGGATTTGCTCTACCGTTTGAACACCCACCTGGTTCAAGTTCCACCCTTGCGCGAACGCCTGAGCGATGTGCCTTTGCTGGCCGAACATTTCCTATCCCTGACCTGTGAAAAGTTTGCCTGTCGGCCACGGATTCTGGCACCCGAAACCCTCCATCGGCTCAAAGGATACGACTGGTCACGCAACAATATCCGGGAGCTGCGTAATGTGATCGAACGTTTGGTTATTTCCACCTCGGAAGAGTTGATCACGGTGGATCTGGTGCCTGCCGAAATCACAGGACAATCAGCCAAATCAACCAGCCAAACCAATGCCACCGTTCCGGGCGGCACCCTGAAAGAACAAAAGACAGCAGCCGAAAGGCAGATTATCCTGACAGCCCTTGAACGCAACGACTGGCATATCACGAACACCGCCCGGCAGCTGGGTCTTGCCGACCACAGCAGTCTTTTGAAAATCATGAAACGTCACGACCTGAAAAAGTAAAACTGGAGGAAACCATGATTCGCCGCATGATAATGATGATTCTCTTGATATCTCTGATCTTGGCTGCCGGATCCGCATTTGCTGAGCGGACTATCATGCCTTTCATGGACTATCGCACCGAGAGCTGGTACTTGCCCCAGAGTCCGTCCATCACATCCGGCCCAGCCGCTTCATTCTTCAACCCGGCAGCCTGGGCCATGACCGACCAAGGCGCCGCCGATTTCTGGTTCAACGACGACAACATCCGATCCGGTTTGGATAACTACGGTTTTTCCTTCGGCAAGGGTCTTGGTTTTGGTGTCAACACCACCACCTTCGGCACTGTCGAAGACAGTTATAAAATCTACGATTACCAGCTGGGCTTTTCCCACGGAACACGCGCCGGGACCTTTGGCATGGGTTATCGCTGGGCCAACGGCGAAACCCAACGCACCCCTCGCGAACAAGCCCTCTCTCTGGGTTTCATCTCCCGCCAACGCAGCTGGTTCACCTTTGGATCTTCCGGTGTGATCAGCCTGGAGTCCAACGCTGCCCAGTATATTTTTGATATGGGAATTCGGCCCTTCAACCGATCCTGGCTGACGCTTTTTGGCGACTACACCGTCAACAACGACCAGTCTTTTTTCACCGGTGGATACTGGGGTTTCGGCCTGGAGTTGCGTCCCATCAGTGGTCTGCACCTGGGCTTCAAGGCCCGCCAGCAACTGGGCACCGACGAGGTTGAGTACTCGGCCATGCTCGGCTTGACAGTTAAAAGCTTTAACTTCACCGGCATGCCCCATTACGACAACAATGACGATTTCGTCAACAATTCCTACCTCATGCGCACCAACCCGCCATTCAGCGGCCTTTCCCTTGGCAAAAAAGGCTGCTTGTTATGCAAATCGAACTTCTACTACCCCATCAACCTGGAAAACAAAACCGTCACCTATCAGAAGTACCGCTACTTCGACGAAACCAACGTAGCCTGGCTCGACCTGCTGAAATTGCTGGACCGTCTGCGGGATGACGAACAACTCCAGGGCGTGGCTATCAACATGGCCGGCATGAGTTGCCGCACTTCCCTCTTGTGGGAATTCCGCCAGAAAATCGATGAGATCAAGGCCAGCGGCAAAGAGGTTGTGGTCCATCTGGATCGGGCCTCATCCAGGCTGTATTACCTGGCTTCGTCCGCCGACTATATCACCATGGATCCTTACGGTGGCGTGGATTTGCCCGGCCTGACTCTCTCGCGCAGTTATCTCAAAGGAACCCTGGAAAAACTAGGTCTTGGCTTCCAGGCGCATCGCTACCTGAAATACAAAAGCGCGGTGGAAACCCTATCGCGCGATCACATGAGCGATGGCGACCGGGAACAGCGGCAGCGCATCACCGATGTCATTTATGAGACCATTCGTGAAGGCGTAACCCAGGGTCGCAACCTGAGCGAAGACCAGTATGACGATATTGTTGATAATCTGGTCCAACTGGTGGCCACCGAAGCCCTGGACAATGGCCTGATCGACGGCATTGCCCGTTGGGACCAGCTGGGTAAATGGTTGAAGGAAGAACGGCAGGCCAGCTTTGCCATTGCCAAAGTTGCACCTCCTGCCAAGGAGAGGTATGACGACCAATGGGGAACCCATCTGAAAATTCCCGTGGTTTACGCGGTGGGTGAATGCGCCATGGATTCCGGTATCAAGGGCCGCACCACCAGCGCCTACCTGCGAAGTCTGGTCAACGATCCCAGCGTTGTGGCTGTTGTTCTGCGTGCCGATTCCCCAGGTGGCGATCCTTTGCCCAGCGACCTGGTTACTGACGCGGTGATGCAGCTGAAAAAAGCAGGTAAACCGGTCATCATCAGCCAGGGTGATCTGGCTGCCAGCGGTGGCTACTGGATCAGCATGGAAGGAACTGAAATTCTGACCACGCCCTTGACCATCACCGGTTCCATCGGTGTCATCAGCGGCTGGTTGTATGATGATGGTATTGCCGAAAAAGCCGGCATCACCAGTGACTCGGTGCAGCGCGGTGCCCATAGTGATTTGTACAGCACCGTCAACTTCCCCTTCATTGGTGGCATTCCTCGTCGACCCAAGACCGAACCTGAGCTGGAACGCACCAAGAAAGTCATCCTCGGCATGTACGACCAATTTGTGGCCGCAGTGGCCAAGGGTCGCAATCTACCGGTGGCCGATGTGGCCGAAATTGCCCAGGGTCGAGTGTGGATGGGTGGCGATGCCATCGAACGCGGCCTGTGTGACCAGTTCGGCAGCCTGAGCGACGCCCTGGCCCTGGCCCGTCAGAAAGCCGACGTGGACCACTGGCGCCAGGTCGATGTGGTGGAATATCCCCCGCGGCCTCTGTTCCAGATGCCCAGCTTCATGCCCGGGTTCCCATCGCTCTTCGGCTTTGGTGACCGGCTCAACGCCATGACGGTGGAGCATCTGGTGCCGACACCGGATAGCACAGCCGACATTTCACCCACAGCCGGGTTGACCGACCTGCCGGTGGGCATCGATCCGGTGGATATTCAATTCCTGCGTCAGCTGAACGAAGCAGCCGGCCAGCCGGTGATGATGATCTCTCCGGACCTGCTGCCCAATGGTTGGCGGGAAATGGACTGATTGATCGATCCTGAAGATGCCCCCGGTTTCCAGGCGGAACCGGGGGCTTTTTTGTGTCCCAACCAACCCTTTTGTTATGTGTCCAAAAATACACAACCACACATCAAAGCATCACGACAATATCTTTAAGTTATTTAATACAAACACGTTTTGAATTTTCTCCATTTTGTGGCACCTGGGAATTCCCCTTGCAACCAATGGGGTGAGACACGCCCCAAGCAAACCGCCGGAACAACCGGCACGTCCCACACTGAAGGAGCAAATCATGAAGAAGCAAAGCACACCCCAGGAAAAGAAAATGAAAATCGCCGAAGCTGGAATCCTGTTCACCCTGGTTCTGGGTCTGACCATTTTCCTCGGCGTGCATTTTTCCGGTCAGGATGAAACTGCACCCGTAACCGCCGGAACCCCAACGTCCCCTGAGATCATCAATGAGATGGTAATCACCGAACCTGAAACTGAAGTCATCAGCGAGCCGGAAGTGGCCGTCGCATCACCCGCTGTTGAAGATGTTCCAGAAGAAATCATCGCCCCCGAACCCCGAATCGTCACCTACGGCATGGCCGAACAAGCCTACTTCGACGGTGAATTTGACCTGGCAGCCGACCTCTTCGACCAGTACACCGACGAACACAGCGCCAACGCCTGGGGTTTCTACATGCTGGGTCTGTCCCAATGGAAAGCCGGCGACTCCGATGTGGCTGAAGAGAGTTTTCTGGCCGCCCTCGAGTTGAAGCCCGATCACCAGAAAAGCCTGGTCAACTACGGCCGCGTGCTGATCGATCTGGACCGCTCCCCGGAAGCTCAGGAACAGATTGAAATCGCTCTGGCCGTCAACCCCGAGAACAACTCTGCCCGCCGCGTATTGGGACGCATCCAACACAACGCTGGTCAGCTGGAAGCCGCCGCCGAGACTTACCGCGTGGTCTTGCGCACCAAACAGGACGATGTCTGGGCCCTCAACAACCTCGGCCTGATCCGCATCGAGCAGGAACGTTTTGCCGACGCCATAGCACCTTTGGCCAAAGCCGCCTCACTGAAAAGCGACGTGGCCTGCATCCAGAACAACCTCGGTGTGGCTCTCGAACGCACCGGACAATACACCCTCGCAAATGAAGCCTTCGCCAGCGCCCTCAGTGCCGATGCCAACTACGAAAAAGCCGAAATCAGCCTGGCCCGTCTGGAAAACCTGACCGAAGCCGAAGACATCGTGCCGATGGATTTGGCAGCCATCGCCGAGAGTTTCCAGGTTGAAGCCACTCTGGCCGCTGCCGAAACCGAGGCGGAAGACATGGAAGTCGCCACCATCGGAGAATCTTCCACCACCGAGAACGTTGAGCCTGAAGCTGACGGTCATCGGAACCGCTGAGCCCTTGGTGGAGGGTGAGGGGGCATTCCCGTCCCCTTAAAAAAATCGCCGGTCACAGTCCGTGGCCGGCGGTTCTATTTGTGCAGAAAGGAATTGGTCCGGCTTAGCCTTCCCAACTCCGCTCAATTTCTTCCCAGTTGATGACTTGAGCCACTTCCTTCACTTCATCGAAGGCGGCCTTCATATCATCAAGCAGTTCCTGGGCTCCGTCCAGCGAACCTTCCTTGGCTTTGATCTCCAGCTTCAGGGCCGAACGCACAAAGTTTTTGGCGCAGAAGTTGGAAGCTCCACCCTTCATTCCATGGGCCTGAACAGCTACCTGTTTGGAATCCTCGGCTTGAATACCATTCTGAATATCCTGCAGTTGCTCCCCGGCCGTTTCCAGGAAGATATCCATGATTTCCTGCAACAGCTCAGCGTCGCCATCCAGATTGGTCATGGCTTCAGACAGATTCAGAACGCTTTCGATACTGGTGGTTTCCGTGGACATCGGCTTTCTCCTGGTAAGAATTGGTTTTCCGGTGTTGGGTGGGACCAAAACCGGAGAATTTTATTGTCTCCCAGGACTATCATCGACTTGTATTGGGAAATCTTTATGAAAAATCCAACAACTCCTGCTAACCGTTCCGCGCGTTGGAAATGTACTCCTGTTTTTTTCCTTCATAAGCAGTGAATAGGTTTTGATGTGCCTGCAACGAGAATTCATCTATCCGATGATCATACTGTTCTATCCAGCCTATCAGCATATCAAGGTTGGCGTCCTGTGCTTCAGGAGATTCGTATTTATGAGGCTCCCAGGGCCGATTTTTGCAATTTTCGATGCAGGCTTTGATACCGGGGTTA
>JAUUYW010000398.1 GCA_030590265.1 Candidatus Krumholzibacteriia bacterium | reverse complement strand
TTCCTGCGAGGAAAATACACCCTGTTGATATCTGGATCCTGAAAATCAACAACGGTTTACCTTCACTATTATACTGAATTTTTGGCTTCCAGGTCAACCCACCTCGATCCACAAACCAAGAAGGGACCCGCCAAATTAGCGGATCCCTGTCAATTATTTTGGTTGGTATTGACTCAAGAGAGCCAGTTACAACAACTTCGAGAGCTTCGTCACCATCTTGTTCATTTCCTGCCCGATAATATCCTCAATGCCCTCTTTGCTGTTCATTCGCCGGGCATTGCCCTTCAAACCCGGCATGGCCTTGGCCGCTTGCTCGGAGATCTCGGCGCGACCGGCGGGTGACAGGTCAGACATTTCATCGATGAGTTGATCATACCCCTCATTCACGGCTTCCAATTGTGGCAGGGCAGCCTCTGCTGTCTGCACATTGACAACATCGCTCAAAATGCGGTTGGTTTTGTCCAACAGGTTGTTCAGCAGATCTGTGGCGTTGATGCCGCCGGTTTCCAGGTGGCTGGTCTTGCTACCACAGCCAGTGGTCAGCAAACCCAGACTCAACAAAACGACCAGCAGCAGAGTTATTTTAATTTTCATTGTTCTCTCCCTTAAGACTGAGAAAAAGGGGACACAAATCAAGTGTCCCCTGGAATATCAATTCCCCATCAATATCAATGGTTGTGGCCTTCGTGGCCACTGGCCTCGTCGCCCTTGTCCTTGACCTTGTCCGCGCAACCGGCACAGTAGAATTTGCCCTCAATGGTAACTGTTTGGTTGGCGGGCATGTCCTTCATGCCACAGCCACCATCGCAATCATAAGTGACCACTTGAATGGCTTCGGTTTCCTCGGCAGCATTGTCGCCACCACAACCGGTGATAGCAACCAGGGACATCAGCAGGAACATGGCACTCAGAAGGATCATCAACTTTTTCATGGGTTTCCTCCAGGGAAAGGATTGAATTCATTGTTTACTTTTTTTCGAACAAGTGACCTTCTCTTGGAAAATCCTACTCAACCGGCGAGATCATGTCCACCGCAATTTCCCATCACTTTCGCCGAAGCCATGCAACCCTGCGCCTCCAGTTCACGTCTGATAGGATGTTCCACTATTCAAACCCGCTCGAAGGACGCCCATGATTCGCTTAACCTTATATCTTTCAGTGATTTTCATTGTTTTGGCTTTTTCCGGCGCCTGTTTTGGGGAAAACCAGCCCAACCAGGGGTTTATCCACGGCACCGTTGTCTTTCAGGGTGGCGAAGAACACACAGGCTACCTCCGCTGGGAATCAGAAGAAGCCTTCTGGGACGACTTATTCCACTGCGGTTACCGGGAAAACCCCTGGCTCGAATTCATCGACCTGAAGGCCCTGAACAAAGAAAAACGTGACCAATACTACGCAACCCATGGCCTGATTCAACGCCTGGCCTACGCCCTGGAAGGCAATGACGATGACGGTCCCGGCTGGCGCATGTTCCTCAGCCGCTTCGGTGACATCCAAAGCTTTGAAATCCATGCCGGCAAGGATGATTTTGTTGTCACCGCCGACGGAGCCAGACACCGCATCGGAGGTTACGCCAATGACAACGGGTCAGACCTCTGGCTCTATGAAAAAGACCAGGAGCCTCTGGAAATTGAGTGGAACGACCTTGTCTCCATCATCTTCAGCGCCGCCCCCGCCGATCATCCTGCTTATGCCAAACGCCTTTTCGGAACTGTTGAAACTACCAGGGGGAATTTCACCGGGCCCATCATGTGGGATAAAAGCGAATGCCTGAGCATCGACAAACTCGACGGGGAAAATGACGATGGCGACCTGACCATCGCCATGGGTGATATCCGGCGCATCAAAAAAGTGGATTCCCGGTCGGTGATTATTGAAGAAAAGAATGGCCTGCAATATCCCATGCGCGGCAGCAACGATGTGGACAGCGGCAACCGTGGCATCTGGATTCATACTGAAGACCGTGGTTGGGTTGACATCCCCTGGAAGTTGTTCACCCAGGTAACCTTCAGTGAGCAGGACGGAAGTGGCTCGGCAAGGTCGAGTTTCAACAACAGCCAGGCCCTGCAAGGAGTCGTCCACCTGGTTGATGGGACCACTCAGCAAGGGCGTCTGGTATATGATCTGGATGAAGGTTTTGCCTGGGATATCTTCAACGGCAATGACCGGGGAATTGGTTTCGATATTCCTTTCACCATGATCAGCAAAGTGCAGCGCCTCACCGATGAAACCTGCAAGGTGGAATTGGCTTCCGGCCAGAGTTTGGAATTGTCCGAAAATCAGGATACCGGACGAGACCATGGCGGGGTTTTGGTATTCATGAAAAGCTCAACAGACACCGCCGTCCAAACCGATGCCAAAGCCGAATACATTCCCTGGAGGCTGGTGGATTCAATAACATTTTTTTAATAGCAGTTTTCCCGTTCCCAATTAATAATTTATGGTATATCCTGCCTTGAACTGTTTCTCGCCCTGAACCAGACAGGATCGCCCATGTCACCCGACATTCGGCCATTGCCCAAACGCCGCAAGCTCCTCTCTCCCTTGGTTCTTCCTCCGGCTTTTTTCCTGCTATCAATCATTGCAATTTTCTCTTTCTGGAACCATGCCCGGGAAACCAGGCTTCACAACATTCAACTCGAGACGGAAGTCACCGCCGAGCAAGTTAAGTTGCGCCTCGAAGCCTGGGTGGATAACCGCGTGGCCATTCTGCGCCATTTTGCTTCAACCTGGGCCGTCATGTCTGATTTTGGTGAAGATGCTTTTGTCCAAGAGGCTTTGGAGATCCAGGGACTCTATCCCGGCTTTCAAGCTATCAACCTCATCGATGAAGACTGGATTATTCGCATCGTGGTGCCCGAGGCTACCAACCAGGCGGCCTTGAACAAGGATCTGCATCATCATCCTGACCCGACAGTGGGGGCTGCTCTTCAAGACGCTCTGGCAGCCAACAGCATTCGGCGATCATCTCTGATCCATCTTTTGCAGGGCAGGGCAGGATTTGCCACCTATTACCCGGTTTCCAGGGCCGATGGCTCCCTGGTCGGTGTCATCAATGGCGTTTTTGTCATGAAAGACCTGGTGGACAGTTGTTTGGGTGAAGAGCGCCTCAGAAAACAGTTTGCCTTTGCAGTCAAAACCCTGACGGGAGAAATTGCCTACTCCCACCAGCCTGCCGAATATTCAGATGAAATGCAACAGCAGGCCGTTCGCATTCCCATCCGTTTTGTGGATAAGGATTGGCAGCTGTGCCTGGTGCCTCTGACTTCATTGCATCATCCGCTGCTGTTGACCGGTGAAGGATTGTTGCTGGTAGGCGGAATTCTCCTTGCCCTGGCACTCAGCCTACTGATGCGGGCCTACCTTCTTCGCGTAGCCGAATTGCGTGAAAGCCAAAACGATTACAAGATGCTGGTGGATAACCAGGTGGACATGCTGGTTAAAACGGATACC